>JAGYNS010000179.1 GCA_018399655.1 Campylobacterales bacterium | reverse complement strand
GACAAAATTTGAGCGTAAAAAATCCCTATTTATTAAAAAATTATTATAGAGAATAGTTATCAGTATGTGAACAACTTTTTGAAATGCCGTGCCACACGGTGTTTAAGAGGTGTTTTGAAAAGTAATAGTGTGTGTAAATTGTCCTAATAGTGTGTGTAAATTGTCCTAATAGTGTGTGTAAATTGTCCTTTTTGTGTGTTGATATTTTTAAGCACACATTAATATTACGTGTGTTAATATTCTGTATACACACAAAATGGAAAAAGGACACACGAAACTATGGCAACACTATCAAGAAAAAAAGAGAAACCTGTAACGAATAATCTTGTTAAGATTAAGAACTCACTCATAGAGGCTTTTGTCAAAAAGAGCAATTTAACAGCACTTAAGATTTTGTTTTATCTAGCTAAAGATTGCTCTATGGCTCCAGAAGCAGAAAGCACAAAGATAACTCTCAATACAAAGCAACTCTGCGAATACTGCAATATAGACGAAAAGACACTTAAGCGTAATGTCAAACAGATGACAGAAACAAGCGTTTCATTTACTGATGAATTTAGCGAGAGCTTTATGTCTGTAATACCAAAAGCAAAATTCAACTACTCTGGTAAACTTGAACTTCTTATGTTTCGTGAGGTTCTTGAGATGGTAGTCGAAGTCAAGAACAAGTACACAACTATTGATGCAGAACAGATTATGAAAATGAGTCATAAACATAGCGTGAGGATGCTAATGCTCTTGGAGATGATTGCTAATTTTCATAGGGTGGAAGACGGTGTAAGAATTGAGCTACCTAAGAGAAAGACTTACGAGTTAGAAGAACTTAATCTACTCTTTGGCACAAGATATCCAAGATTAGGTGAATTTGAGCGAGAGATTTTAAAAAAAGTAAAAGAAGAGTTAGATAATACAAGTAAGCTCTCTTTTTTATATGAGATTGAATATGACAAAAAACCAGAAACAAAGGGCAGACCGAAAGCAATGAGAGTTACTATTGATATTCTCGAAAGAAAGAACTACCAAGGAAAGTTACTTTAAAAAAAGGACAAAATATGAAAATAGAATTGAATTATAATGAAGCTCAATTTGTCGCTAACTTTCTTTTTGAGTTTGCAGAAAATTTAGAGAAAATGGGAAGAGATGAAGAGCTTAAAAAAGCAAGAGAAATTTACAAAAAAATGTATGAAAAACTGTTGTCAAAAGATGATATAATTATAAAAAAGGAATTGAACAATGTACAATGAAAACGACACAAGCGCAGCAGAAACAGTAGAGTTGAGTGAAACTCAAAAAAAGATAGACAAAGCAAAGAAAAAATTATCAACAGTTAAAGCTATTGAAAAGCTTGAAAAAGAAATAGCTAGATTGCAAAAAACAATCGCTGCTAAAGAAGCTAAAATCGAAGATTTAGCTCAAAAATTATAAGACTCTTGTAGTCGCAATAATTCAAACAGTACTACGAAGTAGTGCTAGTTTGCAAACTAGCACTACTCCGTAATGCTGTTTGACCCACAAGGGGTATTTTAGATATACTTCGTACATCTTTTTTTTAAAGGGAATGTTATGAGTAAATCTTCAATTAATTTTCAAACCGCCAAAAGCAACTCATCTTCACATATGAAAAGAGATAGTTTTGTATCTTATCTCATAGAACACGACAACAATCACTTTGAATATAAACACTACCAAGACCCTAAAGAATATTTAGAATATGCACAAGTTCAAACTAAACTTTTAACAAAAAGAAGTATGCAGTCATCAGCAATTAAAAACTTTACACAAGAAGCAGTTTTAAATATAAAAAAAGATACAACAATACAAGATGTAGAAAACCTTTTTAAAACTTACAATAAAGAATTCAAAGGCGGTTTCAAAGTATTTGAAATAGCACTACATAAAGACGAAGGTGTATTTGTTGATACTAAACATGATGTAGATGATTTAGTGTTTGATAGTAAAACTTTAAAAATTTATAAAGATGGTATTGATGTTTCAAATGAAGTAATTGCCTACGCTCCAAACAAAGATATTTTTTATAATCCTGACAATAAAAAATGGTATAAAGAAAAAGGTTTTGAAAATGAATTTGATACAAGTAATCTACAAAAGAAAATGAACTATCACGCTCATATATCTTTTACAAAATGGGAAGAATTGACGGGTAAAAATGTCCGTTTACAAAAGAGTGATCTACAAAAGATACAGACCATTACAGCTCAAACTCTTGGTATGGAGCGAGGCGAAAAAAACTCTCAAACAAAAAGATTAAACCACTATCAAATCAAATCTTTACAATCAGAAGTTAATTCTCAAAAAGTAGAGCATAGGGAATTAAAACTTGTGACCGTTCCACAGCTTAAAGCAGAGATAGCAATCGTAAGAGCTGAACTTAAAGAAGCAAAAGCTCCCAGAGCTGATTATGCAGCACTTGAACAGTTAAGCAAAGACCTTACAGCAAGAGTTGCTGCTAAAGACTTAACTATTCAAGAGCAATCTCAAGAAATCGAGAAACTCAAAAAAGAGCTCTCAGATGCCTCTAAAACTGTCCAAGCTCAAAAAACGACCATAGATACTCAAAAAGACGATTTGAGTCGTTTAAAGCAAGATATGAGCGATTTAACAGATAATTTAGTTCAAGATCAATCTCAAGAAATCGAGAAACTACAAAAACACAAAAAAAGTATGATTGATGCTTTCAAAAAGATTGATTCAAACTGTAGAAACGAAACAGAAGCAGTCAATTTTGTTGATAATCTCAAAAAAGAGCTTTTAAGCACTCTAGAAGACAAAAAAGAGCTCAAGATAGACAATGAGTCTCTTAAAAGCTCTTTGAGCGATTCTAGTACACTAATTGAGCGATTACAAGCAATAATTGCTGACTTAAAAAGTCAAGTAGAGTCATTAAATCAACAACTCTCTATCACTAAACAGAAGAGCGAAGCGACTAAACAGTCAGAACTTGTTGAGAGTTCTAACGATAGCTTTGATGTTGATGAATATTTAGAAGAGCAAAGAAAACTCGGAAACTGTGATTATTCAGATTTGAAACTTGGAAATTGAAATTGAAATAGAGCGAAGCGAAAATCAAAAAGCGGAAATCGACCTTAGGCGATTTTCAAGATACTGCATAGAGTTCGAAGAACTCAATTAATTTAAAAGAAATACAGTCGCGCAGCGAGCTGTTTTCATAAG
>JAGYNS010000178.1 GCA_018399655.1 Campylobacterales bacterium | reverse complement strand
ATCTTTCATAAATATTTCACCACAAAAAGTGAAAAAAAAGGGTCAGGTATAGGACTTTTTATATCTGAAAAAATTGTCAAAGATATTTTAGATGGCTCAATAGAGGCATATAATCAAGATGATGGAGCTTGCTTTGAGTTGACTTTGCCTTTTGGAAATTAGGATAAATAGGCTTGAAAATCAAAATTTACAATTGAACTATTATTTCACATTAAGCTACATATGTTAAGTTAGGGGTAATTTAAAGCTTGAAAAAGTTTTAAAACTAAAATAACTAAAGGAAAAAATATGTTGAAATTATTACTTTCAATTGTAGCCGTATGTAGTTTTGCTTTTGCTGAGCAAAATCAAGTTCCAAACTCTCAAGATATTAAAAATTCTGAGATTAAGAAGTTTGTGAATGTTTCTCAAAAAATTGCAGTGATTAAGCAAGAGGTTCAACAAGATTTGACTAAAAGTGGTCAAGATCCAACACAAGATGAGCTTCAAAAAGCAAATGAAACATTTGTATCAAAAGCACAAGAAGTTATTGAAAAAGAAAATTTTACTGCTGAAAAATATAACACTTTCGTAGCTCTTTATCAGTCAGATAAAGATTTTCAACAAAGAGTAATGAAACTTCTTAAATAAAAAAAGCCTATCTCATTGGGCTTTTTTATACTTTCCTTTATAACCTCAAATAATCTTTAACAAAGCTAAACTATACTAAAATTATAACTAAAACTTATAGTGTATAACTATTTCAAATAAAGAGTATAAAGGATACTAATGCAAAAAATATTAGGACAACTATCTTTAAAAACAAAACTTCAAATTCTTACATTTATCCCTATGGCTGGACTTTTGTACTTTATTGTAACGACTGTGGTACATTCATATAACCAAACACAAGTTATGAAAAAATTATCACCCCTTGTACAAGTAACAAATCAAATCGCCTCTTTGGTCAATGAACAAGAGATAGAAAGAAGCTATACAACTGGATTTATAAGTAGCAATGGGGAGGATTTTTTTGAGCAGTTACAAACGCAAAGGGATAAAGTTGATACACTTTATAGAAAAACACTCAGTTTTATCAGTACTATTGAAACAAATAAAAAAATAAAAGAGTTGTTGCAAAACCAGATTGAAGATATTGTCAAGCGTTTAGAAAATGTACGGAGTCAAATAAGTATCGAAAATATAGAAAATACAAAAGCCACCAACGCTCTTAATTTTTATACCTCTTTGAATAATACCCTTTTAGAGATACTTTTAATGCTTACCCATCATAGTCAAGATTCTAGTATCACTTCACAAATTATGGCTTATTATAATATTTTAGCAACCAAAGATGATACGGAATTGATCCGCTCATATGGATTAAATACATTGAATGAACTAGACAAAATAACTGATAGTTTTGATAACGCCAATGAGATCCTTTATGGACAAATAAAACTAAAATCTATACTCTCTTCCGAAGAGTTAAAACTGACAGTTTTTTTAAAAATTGCTGATCAAGAGACATTGGATTTTTATAAGTCACTTGATAAGCAAACCAATCTTGATGAGTACAATGAGTTTGTAAGATCTTTATCGAGTGATCATGATTTAGAACTCTATCAAGGGGAGGGTGAATATTTTTTTGAACTTGCAACAAAAAAAGTTGAAATGATGCACACGGTGGAAAAGTTCGTATCCAAAAAATTAAAAAAGTCAATTGAAAAACTAAAAAAAGATGCACAAACTGTATTTATAAGTAATGCTATTCTTGGGGTAATTATCCTTTTGTTAACGATGATTTTAGGTCTTTTCATCTATAAGCGAATTGATTCTGATATGAAACTTCTTAAAACAAACCTTTTAAATTTCTTTGATTTTATCTCAAAAAAAACAGATGATATAGATATAAAAGATGTAGATGGGAGTGATGAATTTGCCATTTTAATCAATACAATCAATAAAGAAGTTATAAAAACAAAAGAGCTAGCATATAAAGATAATATTGTGTTAAAAGAGATAGATGAGACTATTACGCGAGTTGAGAATGGATTTTTTTCTTATAATATTAAAGCCCAAGCGGGAAGTGATGAGGTGGCACTTCTAAAAAATAATGTAAACAATATGATAAATACAACAAAAAACAAATTAGATACACTAGGGATCATTTTGGATGCATTTGGTAAGTATCAGTACGATTTTAGACTTACTGATGAACAAAGAAAAGGGATGGCTGGAGATATAGGGACACTGAGTACTTCACTACTGGCTTTAGGGGAAGATATCTCTGTTTTTATGGCAACATTTAGCAATGTTATTGATAAACTGAATAACAATACAAATATATTGCTTACCACCTCTTCATCACTTTCTAATTCATCAAATCAACAAGCTGCTTCATTGGAACAAACCGCTGCATCAATAGATGAGATAACTTCAGCAATTCAATCAAATGCAGACAATATAAAGCACATGGGTTCACTTTCAGATACACTCAATCAAAAAGCTAATATTGGAAACACTTTAGCTCAAAATACCTCAGAGGCGATGAAAGAGATAAATGATAAGATCAACCAAATCACTGAAGCTATCTCTGTGATCGATCAAATATCATTTCAAACAAATATTTTATCTTTAAACGCAGCAGTTGAAGCTGCAAGTGCAGGGGAAGCAGGAAAAGGATTTGCTGTTGTTGCAGGGGAGGTTAGAAACCTTGCAAGTAGAAGTGCAGAGGCTGCCAATGAGATAAAAAAACTTGTAGAAGATGCTACAACGAAAGCTATTGAGGGTGAAAAAGTTTCTACAGATATGATCCAAGGGTATAGTGAACTCAACTCCACTATAAGTGAAACAAAAAACACGATCGAATCCGTAGCAGTTTCATCTGAAAACCAAAGAGAAAGGATATTGCAAATCAATGATGCCATCTCACAATTGGACAAAATGACACAAGAAAATGCTACAAGTGCCAATAATCTGAATAATATCTCAAATGAAGTTGAGAAGTTATCTCAAGAGATAGAGTTGACTATCTCTCAAGCAAAATTTGACGATAACTATAAAAAAATAGTTTGTGACCAACACTTAGCACATACTATTTCAAAATATAAAAGAGATCACATCTCTTTTAAAAGTGAAAATTTTAAAAGACTCAATGAATATGTTTCTTTTCAGGTAGTCAGTAGTAATGATTGTAAAATGGGAAGATGGATACAAGAGCAAGAA
>JAGYNS010000177.1 GCA_018399655.1 Campylobacterales bacterium | reverse complement strand
TTGTTTGGCTCATCATAAATATTCTCATTCAGTTTTGTATTGCTAAAAGAAATAAACTAAAAGAAGGATAAAAAATAAATGAAAGTTCAATTAACAAGCAAAAAAGAATTATCTAACTATTGTAAACCATATATAATAGCAGAATTAGGTTCAAATCATAATGGTGATATGGAGTTGGCTAAAAAGCTTATTATACAAGCTAAAGAAGCTGGGGCAGATTGTGTGAAGTTTCAAAGTTGGTCAAAAAATACTATTTTTTCAAGAAAAAAATATGAAGACAATTACTTTGTAGCTGATGATTATAGAGATAGAGATGATTATACACTTGAAGAGATAGTTGAGGAGTACGCGATATCTGAACAAGAGTTGTTAGATATGAAAAAGTTTGCAGATGAAATTGGAATTGACTGTACTTCAACACCTTTTAGTAAAAAAGAGACGGATTTTTTAGTAGATAAACTTGAGAGTCCTTTTATAAAAGTGGCTTCTATGGATTTAAACAATTATCCATTTCTAGAGTATCTTGCAAAGAAAGGTAAGCCTATAGTTATCTCAACAGGGTTGAGTGAACTGTATGAAATAGACAAGGCTGTCAAAACAATAGAAAATGCAGGAAACAATCAGATTGTTATCTTACATTGTGTGGCAACATATCCACCAGAAGATAAAGATGTCAATCTTCATAATATAAAAACTCTTATGACAACTTATCCAGAATATCCTATAGGGTTTTCTGACCATACTTTGGGTACGGCTATACCTTTGGCCTCCGTAGCGTTAGGTGCTTGTTTGATAGAAAAGCATTTTACTCTTGATAAAAATATGGAAGGTTGGGACCATAAGGTTTCAGCCACAAAAGATGAAATGAAAGAGATCGTTGAAAATGCTACAAGAGTATCTGAAGCTTTGGGTTCTTTTAGAATCAATGCAACTGAAAGTGATGAAAAGAAAAGAGAGTTTAGAAGAAGCATAGTCTTAACAAGGCAGATGAAAAAAGGTGAAGTGATAAGCTATGAAGATATAGACTACAAAAGACCTGGTGGAGCATTTGACCCAGATATGACAGAGTTTATTGTGGGGAGAACTGTAAATAAGGATTTGAAATTTGACCATATTTTGACGAAAGAGGATATTGTTTAGTCATGATAGCAGTAGTTCCAGCAAGAGGTGGCTCAAAGGGGTTGCCAGGTAAAAACATAAAAGATTTACTTGGTAAGCCCATGATAGCTTACACTATAAAAGAAGCCTTAAAATCTAAATATATCAGTGAAGTGATAATCTCTACAGATTGTAAAGAGATAGAAGAAGTGGCTATAAAATATGGAGCAAAAAGTCCATTTTTGCGACCTGAGTATTTAGCTAGTGATAGTGCAAAAGCTATTGATAACTATATATATACCATTGAAAGGCTAACTAAAGAGTTCGGTTATGATATTAAAGAGTTTGTAGTACTACAACCTACATCGCCACTAAGAAAAGTAGAAGATATAGATGGAGCTATTGAGCTTTTTAAAGACAAAAATGCAGATAGTGTTGTAAGCTACACCGAAGAACATCACCCAATAGAGTGGCATAAATACATTACAGAAGATGGAAAATTTGAAAATATATTTGAAGAGAAGCTTTTAAACCGTCAGGAGATTAAAAAAAGTTATTTTCCAAATGGTGCAGTTTTTGTTTTTGATTATGAGTTGATAAAGCAAGGGAAGTATTATGGTGATAATTCTTATGCTTACATCATGCCAAGAGTTCGTTCTGTGGATGTAGATACCATGGATGACTTTAAGTATATAGAGTTTTTGATGCGAGGTAGCGATGAGCAATAGATTGGTACTGAATAGTGAGACGAAGCTAAATGATGCTATTGAGCTTTTAGATTTAAATGGAAATGGTGTATTGCCTGTAGTTGATGAAACCGAAAAGCTTTTAGGCCTTATTACAGATGGTGATGTAAGAAAAGCCATCCTGAACAATAAGTTTGATTTAGAACACATCATAAATAAAACCCCTCATAAACTACATGTAAAGACTTCAAAAAGTCAAATGGTGAGTTATCTTAAAAAAATTCATAGAAGACATATACCACTTGTAGACGATGAAAATAGATTTATAAAAGTGTTTACACTGGACGAGATAGATTTTAATCTCAAACCAAACTGGGTGGTGATAATGGCTGGAGGTTTAGGCACAAGACTTGGCGAACTCACAAAAGAGACTCCAAAACCTATGCTAAAAGTAGGTGCTAAGCCTATGGTAGAGCATATCATCGATATGTTTGTCTCTCATGGATTTACAAAGTTTATGCTTAGTGTAAACTACAAAGCAGAAGTGATCAAAGAGTATTTTGGAGATGGTAGTAAGTTTGGTATAGAAGTGAAATATCTCGAAGAGAAAAAACGACTAGGAACGGGTGGAGCTTTGAGTCTGATAGAGACAGAACTGAATGAGCCATTTTTCGTGACAAATGGAGATGTACTCTCTTCACTAGATTATGAAAAACTTTTGGAGTACCACAAAGAGCAAAATGCAATGGCTACTATGTGCATAAGAAAAGATAGTTATCAAATCCCTTATGGAGTGATAGAGGTAGATGACACAAACAATATAATCGCGATGAAAGAAAAACCAACAAAAGAGTTTTTTATCAACACCGGCATATATGTGCTAGAGCCTGAAGTTCTGAATTTCGTACCAAAAGATGAGTTTTTTGATTTGCCTAGTCTGTTTGATGTATTGAAGAATAAGGGCAAAAGTACTAAAAGCTTTGAGATTACGGACTATTGGATAGATATGGGTAAGCCTAGTGATTATGAAAAAGTTCAAAAGGATTTAATTAAGTGATAAGAGTTTATAAAAATATTTGGAAAATATTAGATAAAGATGAAAAAAAGAAATTGTTTATATTAGTTTTTTTAATGATTTTAATGTCTATTTTTGAAGTAATTGGCGTTAGTTCAGTTATGCCTTTTTTAAGTGTACTAGGAAATCCTGAGTTAATACAACAAAATGAATATTTAAAGTTCGTATATTCTTATTTTGAATTTCAAAATAGCAATGATTACCTTGTTTTTTTAGGGGTAGCCTCTTTAGTGGTTATTCTATTTAGTGCTTTAGTAAGGTCATTTTCTCACTATGCATTATTTAGATTTTCTAATATGAGAAGACACAGTATCAGCAAAAAGTTGTTAGTAAATTATTTAAAACAGCCATACAGCTATTTTATCTCAAGAAATAGTAG
>JAGYNS010000176.1 GCA_018399655.1 Campylobacterales bacterium | reverse complement strand
ATGCATAATCATCAAGTACTGTTTCTCCTGCCATAATTCTCTCCTTTTATATTAAAACTGTTTTGTTTTTGCTTCTGCTACAAGTGTTTCTGCCATCTGCTGTGTTTGGGTGGCTATTTGTGCGACGCTACTTGCTTCATGAGCATTTTCTTGTGTCACTCTATCTAGCATAGTTACTGCATCATTGATCTGCTCTATCCCTTGCATTTGCTCTTTACTTGAGGTGCTTACATCATCTATAAGCTCTATTGTTTTAGTAATATGCTCATTTAGCTCCCCATACCCTTTGATCATCTCATCACTTATTTGTTTTCCACTATTTGCTTTACTAGCAGCACTCTCTACGAGTCTTTTGATATCATTTGCAGCGTCTGCACTTCTACTTGCTAGATTTCTTACCTCTTGAGCTACGACGGCAAATCCTTTTCCAGCTTCCCCAGCTGTGGCTGCTTCAACAGCGGCATTGAGACTTAAAATATTGGTTTGAAATGCTATTTGGTCTATGATCGTTATTGCTTCATTGATCGATAGTACTTCACTATTGATCTCATCCATAGAAGAAGCGGTATCATTTGCTAATTTTTGCCCTTTTGATACAGAGCCTTGCACTACACCACCTAGTTGTGCCATCTGTGTGGCATTGTCTGCATTGTTTCTCGTGATACTAGTGATCTCTTCAACCGCAGCTGCCGTTTCTTCTAAGCTTGCTGCTTGTTGATTTGCTTTTTCTGCTAGGGTATTTACAGAGCGATTCATCTGTTCTGATTTTTCTTCAAGCTGTTGTCCATTTTCTAAGTCTCTTTTGGCATTTTTCTTTAAAGTGTCTCCTAAGGTATTGACACTACTTAAAACCTCTAGCATCTCCCCTTTAATTTTTGATGAGATGGGTATATTTTTTCTAAAATCATCTTTTGAATACTCTTTAAGAGTTGAAACTAAGTTTTGCATATCACTATCGACACTTTGAAGCATCTTATTGATAGTATTTTTAAGAGTACCTATCATAGGATTTGGAGTGTCTGCGTGTATTCTGCATCCATAGATACCTTGCTCCACTTTATCCATAGTGATCACTATCTCACCTAATACTTTCATATCGCTTTTGAGATTTGTATCATATGCTTTTGCTGTAGCGTCTATCTTTTGTAAAAGTTTTGCAAACTCATTGTTCCCTTTTGTATCACTTGGGATATATCTGTTTTTCTTAAAAGACATAAACTCTAAAAACTGTTCAAAATATTTATCAAACTTTTCCATATTGTTTGTGATAGATGCGGTAAATATATACCCCAAAATAGCCAATAAAACACCAAAAATAATATTGAGTATTACCAGTAATGTTGTGTTGTTTTCACTCATTATCCCAGCTATTGTGATCACTAAAAACCCTGCTTGAGCAATAACCATATTGATAAATAGCTTTTGCCGAATTGTCAAATTCTCCATCCATTTTTCTCCTAAAATAATTTTGTATAGTATACCATACAAATCTGAGGGAAATACGAGGGAAATATTAGGAATCTTAGTTTTTTAGTGAAATAAGGAATCGTGTAGGTTGCTTTGTACTCTCTATGCTAAGGGTTCCATCCATATGCTCTTGAATGATCACTTTTGACATATATAGCCCTAGTCCTGTACCATTTTTCTCTGTTTTTGTAGAAAAATAGGGATCAAAAATATTTTCTACGATCTTCTTTTTTATCCCCTCGCCGTTATCTTCTATCTCTATACAAAGAGTTTGATTTTGTTTGTAGGTGGATATTTTGATATATTTTTCTTTTTGAGAAACTTGACTAAGACTATCTTTTTCATTATTCATAAGGTTTAAAAGTACCTGTTTGAGTTCATTTTTATATCCAAAACACTCTAAACTTTGCTGGCAGTCTATTTGTAAATCGATCCTTTCTTTCCTAAGGGTTGCTTGGAGCAATGAGATTGTTTCATCAACCACATCACAAATCTCAAAGGTGCTTTTTTCATAAGATGGCTTAAAAAAACTACTAAAATCATCTATTGTTTTAGACATATAATCGATCTGATTGAAAAAGCTCTCTTTGAGATCATTTTTCTCATCCCAGCTTAAACTATTTTTTTGAGATTTTTTGATTAAGCTATTGAAAAGCAATAAAAGTACATTTAAAGGCTGTCTCCACTGATGAGCTATCATATGAAGCATAGTTCCCATCTCGGCTAATTTTGATTGTTGGAAGAGTATTCTTTGGTTTTGTTCATTTTTTTCAACCTCCTGCTTAACCCTTTTTTCAAGGTGAAGTTGAAGCTCTTTTTGCTTGGTAATAAGACTAAAAGTCACAACAAAGCCATCACCATATTTCACTGTTTTGTTTTCAAACCACTCTTGAAGATTGTCATGCTCAAAATAAAACTCCAACACTTTTGACTTACCACTTATCACCACCTCTTTGTAGTGATCAAAGAGTGTTTTGCCCTCAAGAGTTTCTAGTGGAGTAAAATTACCTGGCATCATCTTTGAAAGTCTTTGCCCCAAAAGATCTTTCTCTTGTATGTCAACTATCTCACACGACTTTTTATTGGACATTGTCCATACAAAGTCGACAATCTCTCCACTACCATCTCTTAGGCTTTCAAGTGCCATGATCCCATCAAGTGAGCTATCAAGTATCGCTTTGAGTGCCTGGGATTTTTGGAGATATTTTTGCTCTAGCTCTTTTTGTTCAGTGATATCGTTGTGAGCTCCTAGCATCCGTAAAGGCTTACCTAACTCATCCCGTACAGCAATACCACGACACCTTACCCATACTGTATGACCATCTTTATGTTTGTATCGTACTATTTGATCATAAGGATGATTTGGGTCTTGGAGGTGCTTATCAAAGTTTTCTTTAGCTTTTTGGAAATCCTCTTTGAAAATGATATCTTGCCATGAAGAGGCTAGATGCTCTTTGGTTGAGGGATCATACCCAAAGAGTTCCCAAAACTTAGGACTCATCCACTCATTTTCCCCATCTTCTAAGTCCCAGTACCATACCCCATCAAGTGAACCCTCTTGGAGAAACTCAAAAATCGAAGTGTCATTTTGTATAAGCTCATATAGCTCTTTTTGTAAGTAGTGTTGTTGAGTTGTATTCATATCTATTTTCATCTAAAAACTCAACAGTTACTTTGAGTTACTGCTCACTTTGTTTCTTCCATTCTCTTTTGACTCATAGAGCAGATCATCGGCTTGTTTATAGATCTCATCCATATCACCTATTTTACTAGCA
>JAGYNS010000175.1 GCA_018399655.1 Campylobacterales bacterium | reverse complement strand
AACTCACAACTAAAAAATGAAGTTATTTTCGGAAATTCAACTTTTATATCTTTATATAATCCATATGATATTTTTGAGGATACCCCATCTTTTTCATTTAACTCACGAGTAAAACCTTTCACCGATGATATTGGAAATTACATTTATCATATAAGAATATTTACAAGTACGAAAAAAATAAAAATTAAGAATCAAGTTAAAAATTTCAGAGATGGATTGATTGCGCAGTTGGCTTTAAATTTATTTTATAAAGAAACCATTATTTACAAAAAAATAGCAGCAAATTATACATTTTCTTATTATAATGCATCGTTTACAAAACATTATCCATGTGAACCTGATTGGTCAAAATCACCAGTAAAAAAACAGATAGTTTGTTTGAATTTTTTTCATAAACATAACATGTAGTTCTGGTTTTTAAGATGAGGATTCAAAACCTAATATCCTTTAGACAAAAATCAAAGATTTTTTTATAACGAAAAAATAATATAGACATAAAAAAACACAAGGAACCAAAAATGAAACTAAAAAAACTACCCATTGGGATATCTACATTTTCAGAGATAATTCAAGAAGAATATCTCTATATCGATAAAACTAAAATAGCTCTTGATTTGATAGAAAATGGTAAGTACTATTTTCTCTCTCGTCCACGAAGATTTGGAAAATCACTTTTTCTTGATACTCTGCGTTCTATATTTGATGGCAAAAAAGAGTTGTTTCAAGGGCTTTATATCTATGATAAATGGAAGTTTGAAAAGTATCCTGTGATAAGGATTAGTTTCAATGATGGGGATTTTAAATCTGTTGAGGGATTTAAACAAACTATTTATCAAATACTTGATTTTAATCAAAGACAGTTGGATATTAGTTGTCCAAAAGATTTTAATTTGTCAGGTTGCTTTAGAAGACTTATAGAAGAAGCTTATCTCAAATACAACCAAAAAGTAGTTATCCTTATTGATGAATATGACAAACCAATCTTAGATAATATCGAAAACAGTGAAATTGCAAGGCTCATGAGAGAAGAGCTAAAAAACTTCTATAGTGTCATCAAAGGAGCAGATGAGTATCTTAAGTTTGTTTTCATCACAGGAGTGAGCAAATTTAGCAAAGTGAGTCTTTTTAGCGGACTTAACAACATAGAAGATATAACACTTGATAAAAGGTACGCCACCATCTGCGGATATACTCAAAATGATGTAGAAACCTCATTTGCAGAGCACCTCAAAGGAGAGGATTTTACAAAGATTAGAAGATGGTACAATGGCTACAAATGGCTAGGTGATGGTGTTTACAATCCATTTGATATATTGCTTTTTATCTCCAAAGGGTTTGTTTATGAGAACTATTGGTTTAGCACGGCGACACCAACATTTTTGCTTAAACTCATAGAGAAAAATAATTACTTTTTGCCAAATCTGGAAAATATAGTCAAAGACCAAAAAATGCTTGATAGCTTTGATGTGGACTATATAGAATTAGAGACTTTGATGTGGCAGACAGGATACTTGACGATAGATAGAGTTGAGACAATACTTGATAATAGAAGCTACTACCTAACCATCCCAAACCAAGAGGTAACTATGTCACTTTTAGGCAATGTGGCTGATTTTATGAGCAAAATTCCAAATCCAAAAGCTACTACAAATGCTATTTTATTATCCTTAATACATGGCGATTTAGATAGTCTCCAAAAGCATATCAAAGCTCTTTTTGCATCTATCCCTTACAATCTTTTTACAAATAACAAAATGTACGAGTATGAAGGCTACTATGTGAGTGTGTTTTATGCTTATATGAAAGCGATGGGGATTGAAGTGATCGGCGAAGATGTTACCAATAAAGGTAGGATTGATCTTACTTTGAAGCTTCCAGATATCATCTATGTGTGTGAGTTTAAAACAGATGGAACCGATGCACTCTCTCAAATCAAAAAGATGAAATATCATGAGAAATATCTAAGTGAAAACAAAGATCTTTATTTGGTGGGGATTGAGTTTGACACAAGTGATAAAAACATAAACAAATTAGAGTGGGAGAAGGTGTGATGAAGCATATTCGTATCTTCGTCATTCAGTAGATTATCACAAGGAACCAAAAATGAAGATCCATCTTTTACATAAATTTTTCGCCTCTTTACATCAAAACGGTTGGCTATTTTTTATAGTCTTAGCTTTGATAAGTTATATGCTTAGTGTTAAAGGATTCATTTCGATATCTCAAACACAAGAGTTTGACTCTAAAATGCTTATGCAGGCAGTAATATTGAGCTTTGGTGATGTGCCAGATGATAGAGATATATGGATATTTAGTGCAAAAATATTTTGGATGCTGACATTGGCTTCGGCTGCATTTTCACTGTTTTTGCGAGATTGGTCACAAAAACAATTTTTTAAAGCTGTCAAAGAGGAAAATCATACTGCCATCATAGGGCTTGGCAAGCTTTCGTATAGCTATGTGAACAATTTAGATACCAATAAAACTATTATTTATAATAACAACTCACAAACTATTTCAAGTGAAAGTTTTAGTGATAATGGATTTGCGATTAAAGAGCTTACTTTAGAAGAGATAGGAGAAGAACTAAATATATTGTCGATGGAAAAAGCCGTTATCAATTTAGGAGATGATAGAAAAAATATCAATATGGCATTTGAGATTATTGAAAAATATCTTAGTGGCAACTATCAGCATCCTTTAAGAGTTATTGTAAGGATAGAAAACCGAGAACTTAACGCTCTTTTTATGAGCAACAAAATATTTACCAAAAAAGACTCAAGCTTTCGATCAAGTAAAATTGAGATCAAAACCTACTCATTTTTTGAGGAGTGTGCCGTCAAGCTATTTGAAGATAATTTTATAGATGGTGAGGATGACACTATCATTAAGACACATGAGGAGTATGCTATCGCTATTGTAGGTGATGGAAAACTTGCAAATAAAATCATCTATGAAGCAGCTAAAATAGCTCACTTACCCAATGAAAATATACTCAATATCTATCTTGTAGGTAAAGAGTCAGAACAATTCAAAAAAGAGCTTTTAAGAAGCTATCCTTACATAGAAAATATTCCAAGCATCAAATTACATACAAATAAACATGATTACAAAACTTTAGAGTTTTATAAAAGCTCACTTTGGGATACTAAAAATCTAACCAATATCATCATTTGCTATGATGATGAAGATACAAACCTTGAGATCGCTTCATCGATGCAAGATAAAACTTTTTTACAAAAAGAAGATATAA
>JAGYNS010000174.1 GCA_018399655.1 Campylobacterales bacterium | reverse complement strand
CTTTTAAAGTGTTTGAGCAGATTCATGATAGGAAGAGAGATAACTACATTTGAGGGGAAGGAATATATTGAAAAAAGTATCTTTTATGAATTTATTTCTTAATATCATAAGTGCCATATCTAAAATAGTTTTCTTATTAATAATAGCTTACTTTAAAGCTATGATATTCATACTAAAAGTTTTTATAGTGATTATAACACTTGGGCTTATAGGTATTTCACTATAACCTACAAAAGCCCAGTGATAGATATGTTTTAAAGCTTCGCCTCTTTTACTATAGCTTCTAGCCTCTCAACCCTTTTTATACAAGAGATAGTTTTTGTTCTACAATTATCTAGTACTGCATCACTCTCATCCAGTTTTGCAGTATGCTTTTTATAGGTTAATTGCAATTCCTTAATTTTGCTATTAATATCTTTTGAGTTAACCTCTTCTTGCTCCATAGATGGTTTTTCATTTTTATCATTTTGAGGTTTCGATGGATTATTAAAATTGATATTTTCAAAATCCAGACCAAAGGTCTCTTTTAGTTTTGTTTCAAGAACATCTAATTTTCCGTGGCAAATTGAGATAGAAGTAGCCTGAGTTTGAAGTGAACTTTCTAGTGACTCTACTCTTGAGGTGTTTTTATTTCCCAACACATCAAGAGCATGTATTTTTTCCTCTACACTTGAAGTACCATTACTAACATATTTTTTGACATCTTTTGATTTTTCAGTTTTTTTATAAGTACCGTGTTTTTTATCAATCATTTTAAAATCTTCACGAATATCCAAATCTGCACTATCTTGTGCAATTTGATGAAGATATGTGTCTAAGATAGAAGTATCTATATTACCCATTGAAGCTATAAAAAAATCATTTTTTTCTGTTTTGATATATATCTCATTTTTATCAACAAGTTCAGGACTATTAATGAGAATAAACCTCTCCTCTATCTTTTTCTCTTTTATATCTCTAAAATCAACAAATCTAGTGATATCATGGTACACTTGATATTTATGTTCTATATTAAAAAGCTTTTCAGATTCAAAAAAGATAGGCTTAGAAAATCTATTTTTGTGTGTCAATAGGTTTCTATATTCAAACTGGCTTAATCCCTCAGTATTATTTTTAGGATCATTGGTAGCAAAACTATACTGCACAACAATATTTCTTAAAAGAGACTCTGTTCTCATCTCACCTAAAGTTGTATCAAGTAACAATCTATCTTGGGTTGCAAAAATATATTCAAACTCACTCTCTCTACACACATCAACATCTGGAAGATAGTTAGGGTGTAGCACCTTTTGAGCCTCATCTATAAAAATAGATACTGGATAGTTATGTTTTTTATTAAGATTTTTTTGTAAAGCTCTATAGATTGAAAGATTAAAAATACCTAATATCGTATCATCTAAACTTCCAAGATTAACTACAACAATTTTCCCTTGTCGTAAACTATCCGCCATATCAAATAGATTATCATTAATATATTCATTTGTACCTGCATTAGAGATAATTGAACTTGCCACATCCAATACTGAATATAGCCCACCTGTCATATCTCCTTTTTTATCTGGATCTAGCTTTTTATATGCCTCAATCTCATCTAATGATTTTTCTATTTTTTCAAGGTGGTTAGCAAGATGCAAAGCAACCCTTTTATCACCATTTTGGGCTAAAATATTTTTGATATTCTTTTGAGTATATTGATCCATCGAAACAGAATTAAAAAACTCCTTTAAGTCTTGAAGTGATTTAATAACATTGAAAATAGATCGCAAACTCACCTCTTTTTCTATTAAGCCAAAAGATGTTCTTTCTATATCTATATTCTGCTCTTTTGCAGTTTTTTCAAGTTTTGCTATTTTTTGAAGATTCATCTGCAGTTTATAAATAGCACTAAAAAGATTTGCAGCAGCATTTTGCCAAAAAGGATCAGCAGATCCTCCGTGCATATTTACAAAAACATCTCTAATTGTTCTACTATCAAGCTTTTGAACAATATTGATCTTTTCACCCCATGGCTTTCCAATCTCAACTACATCTTCAAGTTTTCCATGCTTTTGGGCTATCATTTTTACTTGCTCATGAAGATTCCCTTTAAAATCATAGACTAAAATACCGTGGTTGTGTTTTATACGGTTTTCAATATTTGGGAGAATATACCCCGATGTTTTACCACTTCCTGTTTTTCCATAACAAATTGCATTTGTAAAACTTATTGGTACTAATGGCTGTTCTATTACTCTTTGTGAATCTTTTTCAAATCCCATAGTTGGCATATTGAATCTCCTTTGTTTTGATAAATGAATTGTAGTCTATTGTATTGACATATTTTGTCAGCAAAATGTTTCTATTTGGAATTTAATACCAATAAAGAGTGTTCTAACCTCTCCTTTTCAAGTATTAGCTTATATTTTTCTTTTGTTACATTTTCTAGTTTGGTTGTTAAAGTTGCAATATCAGCCATATAATCTTGTAAAGCTTCCTCATAATCTTTTATTAAAAGTTCTTGACCCGTTACTTTATCTAAAAGCTTTTCATAGCTTAAATTTCTATTTGCCATCTTGAGATCACTAACCTCTGCGTTTACTATTGCATTTTTAAATTCAGCTGCACTAAACATACTATCCATCCTTTTGTATTGATTTATTTAAAATTATAATCTATTGTATTGTGATAATTTATCAATGGCATACCACATTAAAAGCTTTCCTCATGGAGCATTTTATTGGACACATACAACCCCAAAGCTAAACCAACTATTACTATTTCTATCATAAATGGATAGTGTAATACACTATTGATATAGTGCAATCTTTCTAAGATTAGTTCCATGTTTTTCCTTTTTTACAATTTTGATATTTGATCTTATTTGTTTTTGATTTTGAACCTGCTTGAGTACATCTTCAAATGATTTTATCTGTTTTGGTTGAATAGACATAGATTACCTCCAATTTTTATTTTAAAAGTATAATCTATTTTATTGACACAATATGTCACTGGTTTGTTTATTGTTCCTTGCATGTCTGATACCACTGATTAAATGCCTCTAGCTTTCTTCCCCATTACCTACTACAAAACCATATATCATTTAATATCTTTTCTTTTACTGATGGTTCACCTTTTTCAAGATACCAATCCCATTCACTTTTAATATATCTATGCTCAAAAAAATCTTTAAAGGCTTTTATCATAACCTCTACAAAATATTTTCTATCAAACACAGCTTGAACAATTGGACCATTATATTCATCATCATAAGGATC
>JAGYNS010000173.1 GCA_018399655.1 Campylobacterales bacterium | reverse complement strand
AAAACCTAAGCAATGGGGAGCACCTAGAAAACAATGCAAACACTATGAGTGAATCGGTTCGTAACCTTGCAGATAAAGCAAACCAACAAGCAGCAAGCTTAGAACAAACGGCAGCTGCAGTTGAGCAGATCACAAGTATCACTAGAAACAATGCTTCTAATGCTTCAAAAATGTCTGAACTTGGAAACCATGTAAAACAAGAGGTATCCAATGGGATGCAACTTGCAAGTAAAACAAGTGGCTCTATGGATGAGATCAATGAGCAAGTAAGTGCTATTAATGAAGCGATTACTATTATTGATCAGATCTCTTTCCAAACCAATATTCTCTCACTTAACGCTGCTGTTGAAGCAGCAACTGCAGGGGAAGCTGGTAAAGGGTTTGCAGTAGTTGCTCAAGAGGTAAGAAACCTTGCAAGTAGATCTGCTGAAGCTGCTAATGAGATTAAAAACTTAGTACAAACAGCAGCTGATAAAGCCAATGAAGGGAAAAGAGTCAGTGATGAGATGATCACTGGGTATGAATCTTTAAATAAAAACTTTAGTGAGACAATTACTCTTATAGAAAATGTTAGCTCCGCTTCTAAAGAGCAAATGACAGGGATAGAACAAATTAATGATGCAGTGACTATGTTAGATAGAGTGACACAAGAAAACGCGAGTGAAGCAAATAGTGTAGCAAGTATTGCCAATGATGTAAGTGCTATGGCAAATGAACTTGTTGCTGATGCGAAAAGTAAGAAGTTTTAGAAAATAATATTATATAAAAAATAAAGGGGTTTTCAATGGCAGGAGAAACAGTACTTGATGATTATGCATTTTTAGTAAGTGAAACAGATAGTAAAGGGATCATACGATTTGCAAATGATGACTTTTGTAAAATAGCTGGATATAGCTTGGATGAACTGATGGGTCAACCTCACAATATCGTACGACACCCAGATATGCCAAAAGCAGCATTCAAATCACTTTGGGATACGGTACAAAAAGGGGAAGTTTGGACAGGATATGTAAAAAATGCTGTACAAGGTGGTGGATACTATTGGGTATTTGCTACAGTATATCCATTTGAAAGTTGTGATGGATCAAAAGGGTATTTAAGCTGTAGACGAAAACCTAGCCGTGAAGCAGTAGAAAAGCATGAAAAGCTATACAAAGAGTGGAAGCAAAAGGAGTAGTAAATACTCCTATAACTCTTTTGCTTGAACACTTTGCTTCCCTACAAACTCTTTTTTATCAGTATTTTTCACCGCTTCATCTGCCATTTTATCAGTATCTATAGCAATTTGTTTCGTCAGTGATGCAATATTTGCATTTTCCTGAGTTTGCTTATCTAAAATATTAATAGTATCATTGATCTGAGAGATAGCATTTTGTTGCTCTTTGGAAGCATTTTGAACATTATTGATCCGCTCTATGGTATTATTGATATTTTCATACAGCTTTTCATACCCTAAAGTCATTTTATTTGCAACTGTTTTTCCATCATCTGCTTTTAATTTTGCAGACTCTACAAGGGTCTTAATCTCATTGGCAGCTTCAGCGGATCTACTTGCTAGATTTCTTACCTCTCCTGCGACCACAGCAAATCCTTTTCCAGCTTCCCCTGCAGTAGCCGCCTCAACGGCTGCATTTAAAGATAAGATATTAGTTTGGAACGCTATTTGGTCTATGACAGTAATCGCTTCATTAATAGCGGTTACTTTATCATTGATCTCATCCATAGCGATATCTGTTTTATTTGATAGGTCTTGCCCTATTTTTGCAGATTTGATCACCTCTTCTGCAAATTGTGCCATCTGTAGAACATTTTTTGTATTCTCTTGAGCATTTGCCGTGACCTCTTCAAGTGCTGCTGCTGTTTCCTCTAATCCTACTGCTGATTGATTTGAGTTTTGACTCAAAATTTCCACATTTTCAAGAAGTTTATCAGAGCTTTGTTGTAAAGTCAGCCCAATAGATTTATTTTCACACAACATTTGGGTAATAGAATCTCTTAGCTTGTTGATATCTGTAAGAAGCAATTCAAACACTCCCCCTTTTTCGATCCCCTCTATCTCAAGCTTTTGCATATAGTTTAAGTGTGCATACTCCTCTAGCACTTTGTTCATATTGGTAAAATGATTTTTTGTTTGCTGTATCATAAGATTTACATCATTTTTAAAAGCTTCTAAAGTAGGATTGGAGGTGTGTCTTGTAATAAGTTGCGAATACCATCCATGTTTTACTCGCTCAATGACACTTTTTGCTTCATCTATAAGAGCATTATCCTCTTGAAGTGTTTTTTGTGTTTTTTCTATATTCTTATTGACCACCTTTGCCATTTTTCCAATCTCATCATTGTGATTATCATCTATAAGTGACACCTCTTTGGAGTCTCTATTTAAAAAGTCAAAAAAGCTAACCAAACCATTTTGGAAATCGTTAAGGGGTTGCGATATAAATCTATAACTTGCAAAAAATATAAGTACCATCGTCGATATAAATAAAATTGCTGCTCCAACCCATAGATAAAAAACATTGTTAGCAATCTGCCCCATCTCATCACTAATATCCAAAGTGATACTTACTGCTCCTAACACCGTATCTTCTTCTACAAAATGGCAACTTGTACAATCTGTTCCTCTAAAATCTTTTGCAGCTTTAAATGGATACACCAATCGAATAGTATTTGGCCCCTCTTGATTTTTTACTACCACAGATTCACCCGTTTGTAGTACCTGCTCATCATATTGGTCTTGAATCGCTTCACTTGGAAGTCCTGGTCCATAAGTATTTGATACAGAAGAGGCTCGAACTATACGAAAATCCAGAATCTCTTCACTTGCTTTTGTTTTTTCAAAAAAAAGCTCTCTATTATGAGTATCAGAAATAGAACCGTTAAGCATAAACATATTAAGGGTATTTTGAGACATAACTGCAATTTGTTCTGCACTATGAAGAATATCTTTTTCCACTTGTGCATGAAAATTATTTTTTATCCAACTCACCGCTATAAAAGAAGCCAACAGCAGAATAACAGCAACACTCAATTGTAATTTCAGTCCAATTCCCATATTTTTAAACATAATAATCCTTTATGGAATGGTATAAGATATAATTATTGTAAAATGATTATTACAAATGGTAGCAAAATTTATGTTAAATTTTTTTGAAAGTAAAAAATTTTTGTAAAGAAAAATAAAAAATAGATAAGCAAGAAAATCTTGCTTACCCTATAGTGACATCACTACTTCGTTTTTTGAAATACTCTGTATCTACTCTACAAAGT
>JAGYNS010000172.1 GCA_018399655.1 Campylobacterales bacterium | reverse complement strand
CTTATCTTCGTTCATACTAGTTATATTTGCTATTCTAGCCATTGCAATAGCAGCTCTATACTCAGTTACTGTATCCATAGCAGCACTTACAAAAGGGACATTCAAACTTATATTTTTGGTCAACATTGTCTCTAGACTTACCTCTTTTGGTAAAACTTCCGATTTTGCAGGTACTAGCAGTACATCTTCAAATGTTAATGCTTTTTTTCGTATTCTCATTGTATCCCTTCTTTTATATTGATAATTTCGTGATTTTATCTAAAAAATCATTAAAAACTAAAATACTATTTCTATAAAGCTTAACCACCCTATTACAATCACTGGACCTATAAGTGCAGTGATAAGTCCAAGTATTAAAAAATCTTTTGAAGCTACCTTTTTACTTGAATAGATAATGGCGTTTGGCGGAGTTGAGACTGGCAGTGTCATCGCAAAAGAAGCACTAAGTGCAACAGCAATCACTGCAAGATGTGAAGACTCTTGTGAGATTGTTGTGGCAATTGCAATCACAATAGGGAGCATAATATTCGTAGCAGCCGTGTTACTCATAAAATTTGATATAACCACCACAAGATAGGAGAAAATAAACATGATCCAAAGCATACTTAAATGATCGGTAGAGATAAGAGTAGCAAACCAAATATCAAGTCCTGTTTTTGATACAGCAAACCCAAGGCTTAAGCCCCCAATGATTAAAATAATCACATCCCAACGGATCTTACAAATATCATCTGCATCTAAAATACGAAATAAAGTCAACCCAATAATAGGGATAAAAGAAACTACGGTAGTTGGGATATGATGCAGTGGACCTGTTAGCCACATCATAACCGTGATGATAAATACTGCAATAGTTACATGCTTTTTCCAGCTAGGAACTGTAGGGATTTTTGAAAACTTTTTCGTAGAATCATCAAAGTGATCCACCTCTTTGATACTTTTTAGATCAATAAATGGCTCACTTGAAGGATATAGTTTGAGTATCACATAGCGTAAAATAAGCACTGTCACAATAGCAGGAACACTTGCTAAAAACATCCACTCTATAAATGATGGGGCATTTTCCCCTAAAATACCAACGGCAATAGCATTTGGTGGGGTTCCAATAATTGTAACCATCCCTCCAAGATTGGCTCCAATCACCACGGAAAGTAAAACAGCCTTTTGAAACTTGTTTGAGTCTTTTATATGTGCTAACATAGGGATAAGTATCGTCATCATCATAGCTGATGTGGCGGTATTGGATACAAACATTGATAAAACAAAAGTGATCCCAATAAGTCCTGAGACGATATTGTGTGGACGACCGCCAACAAAAAAGAGTACTTTTTTTGCAAGCCAAATATCCAACTTCACTTTTGAAGCAGCCGCAGACATAATAAACCCAGCTAAAAATAGAAATATAAGTGGAGAGGACCATGGTTGTAAATATATATTCCAATCTTTTGGACTATGCTCAAAATCAAAATCACTAAACCCTAAAAGCACAATTTCTAAAGCGATCACAAGTAATGATACGGCAAAAGCAGGGATCGCCTCAGTGATCCAAAGACCAGCTGCAAAAAGTAAGATAAACAGGGTCATAACCCCATCTTGGGAAAGATCGTATGTTGGGATAAATGCTACGCAAAAAGCTATAAAAAATGAGCCAAAAAAAGCTAAAAATACATATTGTTGTGAAAGCTCGTACGCATTATTAAAAAATCGCCGTAGATGTCGTCTTGTATCAAGCATAGAGTATGCGTCCTATTTTTCGTAGAATGTTAGCAAAAGATAGTTGCAAATTGATTGCAACTATCTTTGATAATCAACACTTTGTTCCAAAGCATACGCTCCGTCAAATAAAATTTGCTCTTCATACGCTTTAGCTATAAGCTGAAGCCCTACTGGCATTCCATTGCTATCTTTATCCACTGGAAGAGATATTGCAGGAAGTCCAGCAAGATTGATAGAGATGGTATAGATATCACTTAGATACATCTCTAGTGAGCTTGCAAATGCTCCAAACTTAGGAGCAGTAGTAGGGGCTACAGGATTTAAAATAAGATCAGCTTCACTGAAAATTTTATCAAACTCATCTTTGATAAGGTGTCGCACCTTTTGAGCTTTGATGTAATAGGCATCATAATATCCAGAGCTCAGTACAAATGATCCTAACATAATCCTTTTTTGTACCTCATCGCCAAAACCTTGGGATTTTGTTTTGGTGTAGGTCTCTTTGAGATTTGCTGCTTCTACCCTATTTCCATATCGAATACCGTCATATCTGCTTAAGTTAGCACTCGCTTCCGCTGTTGCTACGATATAATAAGAGGAGAGGATATTTTTTGTATCCATCATATTTTTTCTTACAATTGTATGTCCCGCATCTTCTAGTATTTTTATCGTTTTTTCCATCGCAGATTTGATCTCATCACTGGCTTCTTGGATAAAGTTATCAATCACAGCAATGGTAAATTTTCGTGAAGCTTGAAGGTTTGGAGCTACAGGGCTATACTGCACATCTGCACTTGTAGAATCTTTTGGGTCATACCCACTAATAATATCATACAAAATCGCCGCATCTTCTACGGTTTGAGTGATCGGTCCACACTGATCAAGGCTTGAGCTATACGCTGCAATACCATATCTTGAAACCCTTCCATAAGTTGGCTTCATCCCCACACATCCACAATACGCCGCAGGCTGTCGTATACTTCCCCCAGTATCTGTTCCAAGTGCCGCGATTGCTAGTCCAGAGGCAACGGCCGCGGCACTTCCACCACTACTTCCCCCTGGTACTTTTTCATTGTCTAGTGGATTTAAAGTTTTCCCATAACAGCTTGTAGCCGTAGTACTTCCCATTGCGAACTCATCCATATTGGTTCTTCCAAAGGCAGATAAGCCATTTTTTTCTAAGTTTTCAATTACTGTGGCATTGTATGGGGCGATATAACCTTTGAGGATATTACTACTACAAGTCATCTCCCACCCTTTGATATTGATATTGTCTTTTATAGCTATTGGAATACCACTATTTGAGCTTTGTACTTGTGTATTTGTAAGTTGCTCTACATAAGCTCCTAAATGTTTGTTTTGTTCTATTTTTTGGGTTAAATCTTTTTTTAATTGTACTATTTGATCTTCACTGTAAGTTAATGCTTCTTTTAAAGTTACCAAAATCGCTCCTATAGAAATTTCTTTATTCATATATATTGGCGATTTTATCTAAAATATTCTATAAATCTTTTTAAACTAAGCAATACCACGAAAAGCCCAGTATTTATCGCATT
>JAGYNS010000171.1 GCA_018399655.1 Campylobacterales bacterium | reverse complement strand
ATTTAAAGCACTGTCCACAATAAGAACATCTACTTTAATAGAGTTCAGAACATTGTTAAATGCTTTTTGGGCAAACTCCAATTCTCTATTTTTAAAACTCAGCTCATCATTGACCGTTTGAAGCTCCTCATTGGTGCTTTGCAACTCCTCATTTGAGGTTTCAAGCTCCTCATTGGTACTTTGTAGCTCTTCGTTGGTTGATTGCAGCTCCTCATTGGTACTTTGTAACTCCTCATTGGATGTCTCAAGTTCTTCAATAGTGATCTGTAAGCGTTCTTTTAAACTTACAAGCTCCTCTTCTAAAAGGGTTACTTCACTATGGTTTCCAATATCAACACTTCCATTTTGAGTAAAAAACCCTTTCTCCTCAATCTTTTCAAATGTGATAAAATAGGTCTCACTTCCTAGCTTATTACTCTCAAGTGGCAATACCATAATAAGGACATAAAAGTTTGAATCGTGAAGTGGCAATACTCTCACTTTTTTTGAAGTTGCAACTTTTTTATGTTTTTTTGCTTCATTGAAAGTTGCTCTTAAATCTAACTTTAAATAATCTTTGACCAAACGAAATATATCTTGGGTAACCACCCCTTTTGGTTGGGTAATAAACTCGGTAGTATCCCCTCGATAATAAAGTATCGTAGAGGTTTCTCCATCTATTACTAACCCATTTTTTCCAAACTCATAGGAGATCGCTTTATTGATTGTAAAATCTACATCAATAACTTGTGACTTATCTTGAACTGTATGACTTTTCGTTTGGATATAATTATGCCTTAAAACATAAGGGTAAGTTTCAGGGATAATATTGGGGATTTCACTTGTTTTTTTATAAAGCTTATTCTTTGAATGTATGGTTGAAAAAAGATTATTAAGATTTCCCACCGTTTCACTTTGCCCTAAAAATAGAAACCCTCCAAACCGTAAAGCATAATAAAAAATACTTATGATCGCTTTTTGCAACTCACTATTAAAGTATATAAGAAGATTTCTACAACTTACAAGATCAAGATTTGAAAATGGTGGATCTTTTATCACATTGTGTTTTGAAAAGATAATCATATCTCGAAGATCTTTTTTAGGACGATAGCCTGTGGTTTGCTCATCAAAATATTTTTCAATATACTTTTTATTTACCCCTATCATTTGATCACTATTATAAACTTTGGTTCTTGCACTTTGTATAGCTATATCACTAACATCTGTAGCAAATATTGTTACTTTCTTACTGATATCTAGTTTGTATAAAATCTCTTTTATAATGATTGCTATGGTATAGGCTTCTTCCCCTGTAGCACAAGCAGGAACCCAAACTCTTACTATATCATCCTCTTTTTCTAAAAGAAGTTTCGTAAAGTTTTTTTCTAACTCTTTAAAAGCCTCTTCCCCTCTAAAAAAAGAGGTAACTATAATTAATAATTCATTTTTAAGATTCTCAAGCTCTTTATGATCTGATTCTAAAAACTCCACATACTCATCAATATCTGATTTACGAACCTCCGACATCCTTTTTTTGATTCTTCTTAAAATAGTGTTTTCTTTATAAGAGCTAAAGTCGATATTAGTCTTTTTATTTAAAAGATCAAATACCTTAAAAACTGACCCTTTCACCTCATATTGAGTAATAAAATAGTTTCTATCATTGATCACATTAGGGATCCCTTGGGCAATAAGCTCAGGTGGCAGAACTACATCAACTACCCCTGTATCAATAGCAGCTTTTGGCATAGAAAAATATTTTGCCCCCTCATCCTCTGCAATAGTAATAGCACCATTTTTATGAAGTATCTCTATCCCTTTTGCTCCATCACTTCCTGTACCGCTTAAAACCACCCCTATGGCTTTGCTTTTTTTTTCAATTGCAAGAGATTCAAAAAACTTATTAATAGAAGGCTTTGGGTAGGTTTTTTCAGGAGGTTCAGTTAATCTAAATTTTCCCTCTTGAAGTGTCAAGTCTTTGTTGGGGGGACAAAAATATATTTTATTTGATAGAGGCGTGGTACCCTCTTTGATCATCACAACCTCTAGCTGAGTGAATTTACTCAATAAACTTCCAAGCATCGTAGGCTGATTTGGGTCAAGATGCTGCACTATCACATAGGAGATAAACTCACACGGCTCAATCTTTTCCAAAAACTTTTGCAAAGCTTCAAATCCCCCTGCACTAGCTCCTAAACCAACTACATAAAGCTCATTGGGTCTACTTTGTTTCATCAAACTTCCTTTGTTTTTCTATTACAATATATTGATAAATGTGATAATATAATAAAAGTGTCTTTTAACTGTCTTTTTTGCTCAAAATAAAGTAGTTTTCACTTTTAATGTAAAATTATTGTAAAATATGTGATAATTAAAATGTAAGTTTTTGATATTATTTTTCTACTGAGTAGACACTTCGTAGATACTTTTAGGATACTATTTTCGATTATTTAACAATAAAAGGTAACGAAATGCTAACACAATGTGATAAAGAGCCAATTCATCTTATTTCAAAAATAAAAGATGAGGGCTATTTATTGGTTATAGATACTGTAAATTTCAATATAATACAAATAAGTGAAAACTTTCATACTATATTTGAAGATAAAAGTAAAAAAATACTCAACACCCATATACAATATCTTTTTGGAGAAAACTATTTTCAAGACTTTAAAAAAGCTATCACTCAATCAATAAACAATATAGATGAAAAGTTTCAAAAATTTTTCTCAACTTTTGAGAATAAGGAGCTTTATACTATCATCCACTCTTATGAGCACTATTATATTTTGGAGGTTGTATTTTCAACCAAAAAAGCTGAAACCATGCTTCAAGATATTCATGAGGTACAAAATGTAATACGACAATATAACTTATATGAAACAACTGAACATATTTATCAAAATATTGTTGCACAAACTCAAAAAATAAGTGGCTTTGATAGGGTGTTGCTTTATAAATTTGATGAGCAATACAATGGACAAATAATCGCACAAGTAGCCAAAACTATGCATGAAAATTTTTTGGGACACCATTTTCCAGCTTCTGATATACCTATCCAAGCTAGAGCTTTATATCTTACAAATAGATTTCGCACTATCTCAAACAGCTCTCCAAAGCAAAGTGATATTATCCCAGAACTCAACCCTTTGACAAACGCTCCACTTGATCTAAGTGATAGTTTTTTGCGAAGTGTTTCCCCTATCCACTTAGAGTACCTTAAAAACATGGGAGTCACTGCTTCTATGTCTATGTCGATCATTATTGATGGAAAACTCTGGGGGATGGTAGTGGCTCATCACCCTAG
>JAGYNS010000170.1 GCA_018399655.1 Campylobacterales bacterium | reverse complement strand
ACTACATGCCACTGGACGTTTTGCTTCAGCAGTAACAAGTATTCGGTTTGGTTGGAAAGTAAGATTGTAAAAAAACTAGGACTTTTGGTAAATGAACTTGTAACAAATAGTATGAAACATCTTAATAACGATAAAGCCACCATATATTTCTCTTTGGAGCTCGTTGAAAAAAACATCATAAAGATAGAGTATCAAGATAACACAGTGGAAAAATCAGAATCAAAAATAGAAACAAAAGGATACGGCACTATATTTATTGATGAGCTAACATCCTCTTTGAAAAATTGTACGGTAAAAAAAGGGATCAATAATTTTCACTATATAATCACCTTTGAAGTGTAATATCTCAAACCCAGACACAGCACTTTTTATTACCAACTCTATCAAACCTTTTTATTGACAACCAGAATAAAAGCCCATATTCTTGTATCCTTTGTATCATATGCACTTTATAAAGAGTTTGAGATTAAAACCTATAAAATCATAAAAGATATTATCAAACATATATTTGCAATTGAACTAGATGGGAAAATAAACCCATTAGATCTTTCAGATATTCAACAAAGATTTTATGATGCTATATCTGAAAATTAAAATCTGGGTGTCTTAGCGAGGAAAACAGAAGGAACCTAAAAGGTTTCTCTTTTTATTTTACCACTTTTGCTTCAACTCTTCTATTAATTTGTCGATTTTCATCGCTAGAGTTTTCCACTTTTGGTCGAGTCTCCCCATACCCTTTAGTGATAATTCTATTGTCTTCAACACCCATCATGATAAGTTGTTTTTTCACACTTTGAGCTCTTCTATGAGAGAGTCCCATATTGTACTTTGCCGTTCCAACATCATCTGTATGTGCTTCAACAACGATTTTCCCCTCATCAACATATTTTGCATACTCAATAAATGGATAAAATTTTTCTATATCCCGTTCTCTAATCTTTGCACTATCTGTATCAAAATGAACACCTAGATCAATAGGCTCAATAATAATCTCTTCAACCGCTTTCGTTTCTACTTGCTCCACTTTTGATTCTACTATTTCTTGTTCTTTTGGCTCCTCTTTTACTACAGGCGTGGGCTTTGGATCAGTAACTATAGGTTGAGTATTTTCTTGAGGTGCTTGAGAGGCTTTTTCCCCTAAAGGAAAAACTAATCCAAGGGTATACAACACATTTCTGTCCCCATCAAATTTTAAAAGATGTCTTGCATCAAGTTTTAGACTCACTTGTTCATGAAGTTTTGCTTTGATCCCAACCCCGTAGTTTCCAAATGGATCACTCTCATTGCCAAAATAGTTATCTTTGATCTGCTCATACCCAACACCAGCTAGTGCATAAAGGTTGAAAGTATCGTTGAGTTTATACTCTTTGATTGCATTGACAGAGATAAGATTGATATCTGTTTCTAAAGAGGAGTTTTCATACTCTGCATCATTAGAGTGAAAGAGTGCTAATTCCAATTGATCAAACATACACTCCTCATCCATATTTCTATACGCCCCTAGCCCTATTGCTTTGTGATTTTTGATATCAACTTTATCTTTTGTGTCGATATAACCAATCATTGGAGATATCTCATACTTATAATCTGCTGCCAAACTGAGCGTTGCTACAGCTATTGAGCTTAGTACTATCTTTTTCATTATTTATCCTTTTTTATTTTTACTATTCTGTAAATATGTCGTTGACCGATTCGTTGTTGTAGATTCTTCGAATTGTTTCAGCACAAATCTCACTGGCACTTAAAACGGTGATTTTAGAAGATTCTTGTTTCAATGGAATAGTATCTGTTATCACTAGTTCATCAAGTGTACCATTTTCGATTCGATCATATGCAGGACCACTTAATACCCCATGGGTACAACATGCCATAACACTTGTAGCTCCTCTTTTTTTCAACACTTCAGCCGCTTTTACTAAAGTCCCTGCTGTATCAACCATATCATCCACTAATATAACATCTCGCCCTTCCACTTCACCTATGATATTCATCACTTCAGCTTCATTGGCTTTCTCTCTTCTTTTATCTACGATTACCAACTCTAACCCTAGTTTTTGAGCATAGTTTCTAGCTCTGGCAACTCCACCAATATCTGGACTTGCAATGATTGGATTTGGAAGATTCTTAGCTTGAAGATAATCTGTAAATATAATAGAACCATATAGATTATCAACAGGTATATCAAAAAAACCTTGAATCTGAGCAGCGTGAAGATCTACTGTGATCACTTGATCTATTCCTGATTTTTCAATCATTGAAGCAACTAGTTTAGCAGAGATTGGAACTCTAGGAGCTGCTTTTCTATCTTGTCTTGCATATCCAAAATATGGGATAACTGCTGTGATCGTTCCTGCATTACTTCTTTTAAAAGCATCAGTCATAATAAGTAGCTCCATAAGATTGTCATTGGTTGGGGCGCAAGTTGGTTGGACGATAAATACATCTCTCCCCCTTACTGATTCTGTGATATTGACATTGATCTCCCCATCGCTAAATCGATTGAGCTGAATCTCCCCTAAACTTACTTTTAAGTATGAAGCTATCTTTTGTGCAAACTCTATATTTGCCGATCCTGAAAATAATTTGTATCCTCTCATTAAATGATCCCTTTGTATTTATATGAATGTCACTATTATATCCAAACTTGCTTTAATGATAAATAAGCAAGTTTTAGATAAAATTGCCATAAATTATTAAAAAATGGAGTTCATTTATATGAAATTTGATGCAAAAAAAATAGACGAAGCAAACGCAGAAGTGTCTGCAACGATAGAAGCAAGTGCTGTAGAAAGCAGTTTAGATAAAATAGCAAAACAAGCGGCAAAAACTTTAGATATTCAAGGGTTTAGAAAAGGGAAAGTTCCAGTTGCAGTGGTAAAGCAAAGATATAAAGATAAGCTTACACAAGATGCACAAAGTGAATCATTAAGAGAGCTTATGACTGAGTCACTCAAAGAGCTTAACATAGAGCCGTCATCTTTAATTGGTGATCCAGCTATTACAAAGTTTGATACAAAAGAGAATGGTGATATTGAAGTGGAGATGAAAATCTCTTGTAGACCTGTATTTGATCTAGGAGATTATAAAGCACTTCTTCCTGAGATCAAAACAAAAAAAGTAACAGCAAAAGAGATAGATGAAAAGCTCAATGATTTTGCTTCACAATCAGCACCATTAGAAAAAATCAAAAGAAAAAGAATGGTAAAAGAGGGTGACTTTGCAGTGATCGATTTTGAAGGATTCAAAGATGGTGTACCATTTGAAGGTGGAAAAGCTCAAAACCATACACTA
>JAGYNS010000017.1 GCA_018399655.1 Campylobacterales bacterium | reverse complement strand
ATATCTTCATACATATCACAATACTCTCTAGCATTTTCATCATGTTTTAAAACACCTGTAGGGAAAATATTTAATTGCTCCTCTTCACTTAGCTTCTCATATTTTGTAAGAGGCATAGTAATAGAGTCGATCCAGTCAAGATTTTCCATTGCTGATTGCATTTTATTTTTTCTACCAAGGTTAATATGGCAGTTAGACATAATATCAAAAAATGCAAATCCTCTATGTTGGAATCCTTTTACAAGAACTTTTTCAAGCTTTTTAGGATCAAGCATAGTTTCTCTAGCAACAAAAGATGCTCCACTTGCTATTGCAACATCACACGCATCAAAAGTTGGGTCAATATTTCCCGCTTTTTGAGATACTGTCCACATCCCTTGAGGAGTTGTAGGACTTGTTTGTGAGTTTGTAAGACCATAGATGAAGTTATTGATCATAATAAAGTTAATATCAATATTTCTTCTACAAGCATGAATTGTGTGGTTACCACCAATTGCCATTGCATCACCATCACCCGCAACACAAATTACATGCTTATCTGGGTTTGCAAGCTTTACCCCTGTAGCCCATGCAACTGTTCTACCGTGAGTTGTATGGATAGTATTAAAATCAACATAAGAAGAGAATCTTCCTGAACATCCAATACCAGAGATTACACATACATCGTTTTGATCCCATCCACATTTTTCAATTGCTCTAATTACAGCTTTTAGGATAACACCGTCACCACATCCCCAACACCATAGTGTTGGCATTTTTTCTAGTCTTAAAAACTTATCATAATTATATGCCATCTTAAAATACCTCCTTAACTTTACTTACAATCTCGTGTGGAGAGATAGCTCTACCATTTACTTTATAAAGCCCCTCGATATCAAGTCTACTTGAAACTCTTTCAACCTCTTCAGTGTATTGTCTAATATTAAGCTCAACACAAAGAACATTTTTAGTCATATCTGTAAAATGCTTGATTCTCTCAGCAGGACTTGGCCATAAAGTGATTGGTCTAAATAGACCCGCTTTAATTCCATCTGCTCTTAAGTGTCTTATTGCCTCTTTTGCTGCAAGTGAAACTGAACCATAAGCGATAATAAGTACTTCACCCTCTTCTCCATTAAAGTCATCTAGCATAAACTCTTCATTTAATTCTAGTTCATCTCTATGCATCATAACTTTATCTTCAAGTCTTTGGATCAGTTTTCTACAAGTTTCAATCTCTTCTGTTGGGAAACCATTTTTATCATGATGTAACCCTGTGAAGTGGTATCTATATCCTTGAAACATTGGATTTAAAGTAGCAGGCTCACTAGGACCACACTCATATGGAAAATACTCTTCAGCTGGACCATCAAAAGTTTTTCTAGGAACTATTCCCGCTTTAACCTCTTCAATAGTTGGTACAAGTGCTTTTCCATGCATATGACCAATAGTCTCATCTGTAAGTACAATAACAGGTTGCATAAATCTATCAGCAAGGTTAAATGCTCTTACAACTTCAGTATAACACTCAGATAAGTTACCAGCACACAATGTGATTGATCGATAATCTCCATGAGATGGGTTTCGTGATTGTCTAATGTCACCTTGTGAAACACGAGTTGGAAGACCAGTTGAAGGACCACCTCTCATAACATTAACAAGTACCATTGGAACCTCTGCCATTTGAGCCAAACCTAAGTTTTCAGCTTTGAGTGAAACCCCAGGACCTGATGTAGCTGTCATAGATCGTACACCACTCATAGCAGCTCCAATAGTAGCAGCAATACCTGCTATCTCATCTTCCATCTGAATTGCCGCACCACCTGCAGCTGGCAAAAGATCAGAGATCGTATGCATTACTTCACTTGAAGGCGTAATAGGATACCCTCCAAAAAATTGACATCCAGCATCAACCGCAGCAATAGCAGCTAAGTCATTACCAGTTGAAATTATTTCTCTAGTTTCCATTCTCTCCCCTTATTTCCCGTAGTTCTCAGGTAGTCTATAATTATTTTCAATGATAGCAGCAGCTCTAGCTTTTGCTTCATCTGTTAACTTTGCAAATTTTACATTGTCAGTCTTTTTATCTGCTACATATATAGCAAAGTCTGGACAGTTCAATTCACAATCGTTGCATCCAATACAACTATCAATTGCAACAATATCAACCATCGCTCCTAAAGTCGATGATGCTTCAGCTCTCATTGATAGTACTCCTGCAGGACATACAGAAACACAGATATCACATGCTTTACATCTACTCTCATCAACCCACACAGGAGTGTTATCAGGTGCTTTAATTAATGACATTTTTTCCCCTTAAATTCAATTTCTAATAGAATATATGATAGTTTCCTCATATACTTTTGGGAGTACATCATACATTGCTAAGAAAAATCATATCGTAGAAATAGTAATAGCTTTTTGAAGTTGTCTAAAATGAAGTTAAGAAATAAAGAGGTGTTACTTTTTGTATCAATACAAAAAGAGAAAGATTATCGTAAGTGGATCGAAACCCTTCTATTTAAAGATTTGCCCTCTTTGGTAACATTTGAAGCTATTGGTTGAGACTCTCCATACCATGAGACAACGATTCGACTTGTATCAAGCTCTTTGCTTAAAGCGTTGTATACATTTAAAGCCCGTTGTTTTGAGATATATTGATTGATTTGTGAAGAAGAGGTAGAGTCTGCATGCCCTTGTATAAATATCTTATACCCTTTCATCTCTTTTGCTAAATTGATAACCTCTTCAATCACTGAGTGCTGATCTAAAGAGATAATTACTTGGGCAGTTTCAAAGTAAACAAGTTTTTCTATAGCTTTTGGGCAACCATATTTGTCTACAAATACCCCCTCTTGTGTATTTGGACACAAATCATCTACATCTGGAACCAAATCTCCATCACTATCTTGAATGGTTGATGACAATCCCATTTGTATCACTATAAAAAGAAGGAGTAGATATCTCATTAAAAACCTTTTTTTGTTACTTTTAGTAACAAATTTCTATTGAGGATAGTTTTGCTGAAGATGGGTATACACTTTTTCAAATGTTGCATCTTCTGTTTGCTCTAATAGTGTTACTAATAGTTCATTATCCTCTTTTCCATGCCAAACTTTTTTATATGTACCCTCTTTGTATCCATTGTCTTTATTTACTTTTTTTAATTGCTACTTTTGGTAACTCTTGGTTCAATTCTAATTATTAGGGTTAAAAGGGGGAGGAATATCTTTGTCTCACAAAATGGTTAAAAGGATAAAATACCAAAGGGAAAAAGTTTTTTGATAAATATGGAGGATGGAGCATCTTAATGTCATGGTTGCCTATCATCGGTGACCCCCTAACATTTGTAGCTGGAATGTGTTAAAATATGATCTAAAAAAAGTTTGTTTTGTTTTAGTCGTTTTAGCAAAAGGGTAGATATCTTTTTTAATTCTTAGTTATCAGTTTTTTAGCAATCATTAAGAGTCTAACATATCGTATTTGATTTGTAACTCTTATACACCGTATTATACGAAGCATTTTCCAAACTTTCCAATATCTCAATCATCACTACATTGTCCTCTTGTTCATTCCATACTTTGATATAGGTACCCTTTGTATCCATTGTCTTGTCTAAATTTATTTAAAGAGTTTTTCCCTACATAAGTTTTTTTTGAAGCCATGTAAAGTTTAACCCCGAAAGCTACAACATCTAAAAAATTGATCGATAAATCTTTCAACTCCACTAAAAAGTCAGGGTATATTTCCTGTCTCTATTGCAAAAGCGATATAAGAAAAGTTTTTCAGCCTCTTTTACCACAAGCTTTATATCGATATCCTCTCTATCGCTACAGATTCATAGATACAATGGGTATTGACCAATGAAACCGCTTTTTGGGATATTTGTTTCTTGGAAGGATATAACTCATTAAAAGTGCCACATCTACAAGTTCTACATGAAGATTGTTTAAATCAGGCTGTTCAGAGATATTTTTCCAGTGTTTCCATGGGGTTGAATCGATGTTCCGCTACCTCCATATGGATACATCTTAGCCAGTTTATCTCTTTGTCGTATTTGTTTATCCCTAGCTCCCAATTTGTCCCATTGGTATCATCATTGAGCTTTTTTTGTAATAAGAACATCTCTTCAAGTTTTTGCAAAGTTTGAGGATTCTTCAAGAGTGCTGCAAGTGGCAAACACTCCCTCTACCAAAATATCTAAGGAGTTGTTATCGTTTGGTATTTTTTGTTCCCCTTGAAGAAGATGCACCACAAGAGCGATTGTGTAAGGTATCTCATCCTGTTGTTCCCATTGGAGTGCCTCCCCGAGTAACCCCAACATACTTGCAAACCAATGGTAGAGAACCCTAGATTTCAACTGTTACTTTTAACTCTTTCTGTATAACAATTTTTCTCCATATTCTTTTATATATTTCTATTTTTAATCTCATAAAAATTACATGCTGTCCATCTACTTTTGATTTACTCACAATAGAGGGGATTGACAAAGATTTAAAACCATACGCTCTACAACCATGCGGTTTGTTTTTTCCCAAGTTACATAGTAGAATTTCTTACATCTTGGCATATTACTTTTTTAGTCCATAGGGTATATTATAATTAAATATGTTTTAAGAAGAGTTTATATACAATATATGATATATAAAGTTTAGCAGTATTCAGGTTGTAAACCACTTCTCACAGTGTTGCTTTATCAAACTAGTATCAAAAAGTTACATATTTTGATATAAAGATACAAATCAATAAATCACAAAAATTTTATAATAACAATTATGCTATTTTGGTGTCCATTAGATGCCAAAAGAGGAACTACTATGATAAATAGACGAGTTGGAATTATAGGTGCAGGATCGGTTGGTGCAAGTGCTGCTTATAGTCTTGCAATAACTGGTGCATGCAATGAGATTATTTTATATGATATAGTAACAGATGTCGCTATTGGAAAAGCAATTGATCTTGAACAATCAACAAACTTTTCCCCAAGTGGAACTATAGTAAAAGCTGCTACAACGCCAAGTGAAATGAAAGATTGTGATATAGTAGTGATCACAGCTGGTGTTCCACGAACTGGCGAAATGACGCGAGAAGATCTTTTGCTTATCAATGCAAAGATTATGAAAGAGGTGGTGACAGATATTCAAAAAAACTCCCCAAATGCTCTTATTATTTGTGTTTCCAATCCCCTTGATGTGATGACATATGTGTGCCACAAAATTACAGGCTGGGAGAGAAATCGAATCGTAGGGATGGCTGGGGCTTTAGATAGTTCACGAATGGCATACCAAATAAGCCAAAAGTTAGGGTTCGGAAGATCTCAAACACGAGCTATGGTAATAGGAGATCATGGGGAAAATATGATCCCTGTACCATCTTTATCTTCAGTTGGAGGAGTTCCCCTTACTGAACTTCTTACAAAAGAGCAGTTGGAAGATATTGTAGATAAAACAAAACAAGGTGGTGCAAAAATTGTCCAACACCTAGGAACAAGTGCGTATTATGCTCCTGGTCGAGGGGTGGCTGTGATGGTGGAAGCTATTTTAAATGATAGCAAAATCATGATCCCATCATCGTGTATGCTTGATGGAGAGTACAACCATAGTGATGTTACCGTTGGAGTTCCTGCAATTATTGGTCGCAATGGGGTTGAAAAGATTATAGAAATGGAACTTGATAGTGATCTTCAAAACAAATTTAACACCTCAGTACAAACTATCCAAAAAGGGATATCAGTGCTGAAACAAAATAACTTTTTTAACTAAATGGAGTAGATATAATGAGAATAATACAATTTGATGATGTGGTAAAATCGGTACGAGATATTATAGTACACTGTGGAACTGATCTTCCACAAGATGCTTACGATGCTTTAAAAACTGCTATGGAGGAGGAAAAATCTCCTGTAAGTAAAGAGGTTTTAAGACAGATTTTAGAAAATGCTGACATTGCAAAAGATGAAAAAAGACCCCTTTGTCAAGATACTGGGCTTGCGGTGTTTTTTGTAAAAGTTGGTGATGAAGTAAAAATTGAGGGTGGTCTTTTAAAAGATGCTATTAATAAAGGGACAGAGCAAGGATATACAGATGCATACCTTCGAGCTAGTACCTGTGAGCCTTTTAGTAGAGCAAACCTAAAAGATAAAGTTGGATATAACCTACCAGCAATCATCCACTTTGATATAGTTGAAGGGGATAAAATAGATATAGAGTATGCGGCAAAAGGGGGTGGGAGTGAAAATGTAAGTCGTGCGACTGTTCTTCCACCAGCTGCAGGAAAAGATGGGGTTGTAAAGTATGTCAAAGAGGTAATATCCAATGCAGGTCCAAACCCATGTCCACCTATTACTGTTGGAGTTGGGATCGGTGGAACTTTTGAAAAAGCAGCCATAAGCTCTAAACACGCTCTTTTTAGAACACTTGGAAGTAAAAATGAAGACCCAGAGATGGATGAGCTTGAACAAAAAATGTTAGTTGAGATAAATAATCTTGGAATTGGAGCTATGGGGATGGGTGGAACAAAAACAGCATTAGCAGTTCATATAGAATCCAACCCTTGCCATATCGCAAGTTTACCAGTATCGGTCAATGTACAGTGTCATAGTTCAAGACATACACATATTACAATATAAGGAATAGAAAAGATGAGTCATACATATTATTTAACCACTCCACTTACTGAAGAGCAAACAAGAAACTTACAAGCTGGAGATATTGTATATTTAAGTGGTACTATCTACACTGCAAGAGATGCAGCACATAAAAGATTGGTTGATCTTATTGAAGCGGGTGAAGAGCTTCCATTTGATCTTGAGGGAAGTGTGATCTATTTTGTAGGACCAACTCCACCAAAGCCAGGTGATCCAATAGGAAGTGCAGGTCCTACTACAAGTTATAGAATGGATAGCTACAGCCCAACTTTACTCAAACACGGTAGTCGTGGAATGATTGGTAAAGGGAAAAGAGATCAAGGGGTCAAAGATGCGTGCAAAGAGTATGGAGGGATCTATTTTGGTGCAACTGGAGGTGCTGGAGCACTTCTAGGGAAACAGATAAAATCTGCTGAAGTGATCGCTTATCCAGAGCTAGGACCTGAAGCGATTCGAAAACTTGAAGTGGAGCAATTCCCAGTTACAGTTATCAACGACACTTACGGAAAAGATCTTTATCAAATGGGAAGAGAGATTTACGAAGTAAAAAACTAAACAAAGGTGTTCTTATGAAAAATATTCTTCAAAAAATGATTCTTGTGTTACCATTAGTATCTTTTCTCTATGCAAGTGATGGGAAAACTCTTTATATGGAAGCAAACTGTCAAAAGTGTCACCACATGGATGAGCAGTATGACCCAAGAAGTGAAAAGGTTACATCTTTGCATGACCTTAAAGGCTGGGTTTTGGGGTGTGCTAATAACTTTGGTATAGAGTGGTTTCCTGAAGAAAATAAACAAGTAGTAGAGTATCTAAATGAAACATACTACCACTATACAGAAGAGTAAAATAGTATCAATATGATACTATTTGTAACTTTTGTACTAAAACCCTCCCATAATCTGTGTATATAAAAATACTCAAATCTTGAAACAGCTATAATTTTTTAAATTCAAATCTAGTCAATAGGAGAAATGATGAATATTCATGAATATCAAGCAAAACAGATTTTTGCTAAATATGGTGTACCAACACCACGAGGTATCGTTGCTAATACACCACAACAAGCTGTAGCAGCAGCTCACGAACTTGGTGGTAATATTTGGGTTGTAAAAGCTCAAATTCATGCAGGTGGACGAGGACTTGGTGGTGGTGTAAAGCTTGCTAAGTCAATTGAAGAGGTTGAGCAACTTGCAAGTGAAATTTTACATATGACACTAGTAACACACCAAACAGGACCTGAAGGAAAAGTTGTAAACAAAGTTTACATCGAAGAGGGTGCTGATATACAAGATGAACTTTATCTAGGAGTTGTTTTAGATAGAGCAAAAGAGATGCCAGTAATCATGGCTTCTACTGAGGGTGGTATGGAGATTGAAAAAGTAGCAGAAGAGTCTCCTGATAAAATTGTAAAAATCCCAGTTGATCCTGCGGTTGGATTTCAAGGATTTCATGGAAGAGAGCTAGTTTTTGGATTAGGGATTCATGATAAAAATGAGCAAAAAAAGTTTATTGATTTTGCTTCAAGACTCTACAAACTTTACATGGAAAATGATGCAGAGCTTATTGAGATCAATCCATTGATCAAAACAGGAGCTGGAGATTTTATGGCACTTGATGGAAAGATGGGATTTGATGATTCTGCACTAGGGAGACATCCAGATATTGAAGATATGAGAGATATCACCGAAGAGGATCCAGATGAAAGAGAAGCTTCAAAATATGGACTTTCTTATGTGTCTCTTGATGGTGAGATTGGTTGTATGGTAAATGGTGCAGGACTTGCAATGGGGACTATGGATACAATCAACTATATGGGTGGAACCCCTGCAAACTTCTTAGATGTTGGTGGAAAAGCAAATGCTGAAACTGTTGCAAAAGGGTTTGAGATAATCTTAAAAAACAAGAAAGTAAAAGCTATCTTTGTCAATATCTTTGGTGGAATCGTACGATGTGATAGAATTGCCAATGGTATCTTAGAAGCTACAAAAATGACAGATGTACATGTACCTGTTATAGTACGACTAGATGGAACAAATGCACCTGAAGCTGCAGAGATTTTAAACAATGCAGGGATATCAAATGTAATCGCAGCTACCGATCTTGCAGATGGTGCAGCAAAAGCAGTTGAAGCTGCAAAAAAAGCGTAAGGAGAGAAAAGAATGTCAATTTTAGTAAATAAAGATACGAAAGTAATCGTTCAAGGATTCACAGGAAAAGAAGGGACTTTCCACGCTGAGCAATGTATCGCATATGGTACAAATATAGTAGGTGGTGTTACTCCAAACAAAGGGGGACAAGAGCATTTAGGGAAACCTGTATTTAATACAGTAAGTGAAGCTGTAAATGCAACTGGAGCTACTGTTTCTATGATCTTTGTACCACCTGTATTTGTAGCTGATGCGGTTATGGAAGCAGCTGAAGCTGGGATAGAACTTGCTGTTATTATTACTGAAGGTGCTCCTGTTAGAGATATGCAAGCTGCAAAAGCTCATGCAAACAAACACGGTATGAAAACTATTGGACCAAACTGTCCAGGAATTATCACCGCTGAAGAGTGTAAAATAGGGATTATGCCAGGGATGATCTTCAAAAAAGGGAATGTAGGACTTATCTCTAAATCTGGAACATTAACCTATGAAGGTGCCAACCAAGTATGTAAAGAGGGATTTGGTATCACCACTGCTGTTGGTATTGGGGGAGATCCTATTATTGGTCTTTCATATAAGCAATTATTGCCAATGTTTGAAGCAGATCCTGAGACTGAAGCGATCGTGATGATAGGTGAGATTGGTGGAGATCTTGAGATTCAAGCAGCCGCTTATATCAAAGAGAACATCACGAAACCTGTTGTTGCATTTATTGCAGGGCAAACTGCCCCTGCTGGAAAAAGAATGGGACACGCTGGTGCAATTGTATCTGGTGGTGCTGGAACGGCTGCAGAAAAGATGGCTGCTCTTGAAGCTGCGGGAGTTAAAGTTGTAGTTTCTCCAGCAGAGATTGGAAAAGCTGTTAAAGAAGTTTTAACAAAATAATTTAACTTTCAACTATCACAAAGGGGCTACTAATTTTAGTAGCCCCTTTTTTTATGGATCAAACCAAATAAAAAGAAATTCTATGATACACTTTGAATATGAATATAACTAACTACAAACAAAAACTTCAAGACCTGGATATGAAGTTACAATCTTTTAATTCCAATAATGCTGACAGTGATTATAATGTATTAAATCAGCTTTTTAGTGTTGTTTATAGAAGTGGCGTTCTTGATATCACCCATTTAGAAAAAAAAGAGCAAGATAGTTATAAACTTGAACTTTTTACTACCCTTACGAAACACTCAGGGACTCTTGCTTTTTTAGTGATCCAAATACTTGCAGCTCATACCATTATGACCAAAAACGATTTTCCAAAAAAAGATCACTATTTTGCTAAAAAATGTGGGATCGCTATTAATCACTTGCGAGCTTCTAAAACTTTTGTAGAGGGGAAAGAAGTTGATGGTGGTTTCTTACTCAATGGAACCCTTACATGGGCAAGTGGATATAAGATATTTGATACTTTACTCATAGGGTTTCATGATGGTAACTTTGAAAAAGAGGCTATGGCATCTTTTATGTCACAAGATGGCTTTGAGATAGGAGTTGCAGATGCCACCTTTGTGGGCTATGGACTCAATACAGTCAATATCTCACTCAACAACTTTTTTGTCAAAAAAGAGGAGATCGTTTCATCCAATACAAAAGGGAACTACACCAAAAATAAATCCGCTTCAAAAACGGTCCATTTTTGTATCTATGGCTTAGGGGTTGCAGCGTATGAAAAAATCAAAGATAAAGAGGTGGCAACTGCATCACAAAAAAAACTAGAACAGATCAAAACTCTTTTTATCCAAAGCAATGATATCGTTGAGCTTGATCAACTACGCGTTGAGCTTTTTCATTGTGTACAGCAGATCATCACCACGGCTATGATTTTACAAGGTGGCAAGTCTATATTGCTCTCTTGTGATCTTCAAAGATTGTATAGAGAATTGATGATGTTTAACTCCAATGGACTCAACGATACCTTGAAATCATTTTTTAAACAAAATTTTCTAAAGCAAATATAAGATGTATATTATCACTTTTTTCGATCTTTTGTATATCGCTTTACCTCTTTTTGTGGTATATTATATCTATCAAAAATGGAATGATGACAAAACAACTATCCCCTACGCTCTTTCAAGGATGTTTATCCAGCTAGTACTTATTGGATATATTCTTACATATATTTTTGAAACAAAAAACTTTTATATCGTGATATCTATCCTTTTTATTATGCTTATAGTTGCAAGTATCATCTCTATGCGACCAGTGGCTAAAAAAGATAAAAAGCTCTATCTTTATAGTTTTATCTCTATTTTTATTGGTGGGGTGATTACTTTAGGTTTTGTGATCGTAGGAGTACTTGATCTTCCCCTTTGGTATGAGCCACGGCAATCACCGCGCCATACAAATAGAAAAAAGCAATATTGTATCTACTACAAAATACTTAAGTATCCTCAACGAATCTATTTTCACAACTTACGAAATGTTATGAATACAGGAGATCCTGTACAAATAGCTCAAGCAACAGAAGATGCTAGAAAAATGGATGGGGTCAAATCTCTTAATGTTGCAAAAAGTAAAGGGCTTATAGAGATGTACTCTCCTACTTCAACCTACACTTCAGATAATGATATCTTAAGAGCCTTTCAAACCAAACAAATAGAGTGATAGAGTACAAAAGAATCTTCTCACAATCTTCCGGATGATAAAACCACTGATAGCAACCAATGAGTGCCTTATGTGTCATGCCAATCAAAAAGAGGGGGATGTGATAGGGGTGATGGTTTGACTTTTTCATTAGAGGATTCTGATAGTCAGCTTTTAGAGATTATACTCAAAGTATTCACCATCTCCACTATTTTAGGTTGGGTTACTTTAGGATTGTTTTTTTTTTTTTATTTGAAAAAAAATACCCAGCCTATAGAGAAACTCAAAAAAGCGATCAAACTTTTACAAACAAAAAAAGATAGTAGTACTATGATAGAGGTAGATTCTACTGATGAGATAGGTGAAGTTGCCAATGACTTTAATAGCTATCTTCAATCTATCAATATGGTTTTAAATGAGGATAAAGCGGTGATCCATGAAGCCAAACTAGTGATAGATCAAGTAAAACATGGATGCTACTCAAATACTATAAATGCAACAACATCCAATGAAACCCTTGAGGAGTTTAAAAATAGCGTCAATGAGATGATACTCTCTACCCAACAACATTTTACCAATATCAATAAAATTTTAGACAAGTATGTTCATTATGATTATAGAGAGAAAATCAAAATTAATGGTTTAGAGCAAGGAACTGTATTTGAAGCTATTATTCAAGATATCAACGCCCTAAGGGACTCTATAACAGCGATGCTTCTTCAAAACCAATCCAATGGAACAAGTCTAGAGGTAAGCTCAACCACACTTCTTGAAAATGTTCAAACATTAAGCTCAAACTCAACCCAAGCAGCGGCAGCTTTAGAGGAAACAGCAGCGGCTTTAGAACAGATCACTACAAATATCTCAAACAACACCAATACTATTATAAAGATGTCACAATTTGCTTCAAATGTCACTCAGTCTGCTGCAAAAGGGAAAGAGTTAGCAACCCACACAACAGATGCTATGACCCAAATAGATCAAGAGGTCAATGCGATCAATGAAGCGATCACAGTAATAGACCAAATAGCATTTCAAACCAATATTTTATCTCTTAATGCCGCGGTGGAAGCAGCCACTGCTGGGGAAGCTGGAAGAGGATTTGCTGTGGTCGCACAGGAAGTAAGAAACCTAGCTAGTAGAAGTGCTGATGCTGCTAATGAGATCAAAAAGCTAGTAGAAAATGCCACCACAAAAGCAGATGATGGAAAAAAGATAGCCGATGAGATGATCAGTGGCTACACACAACTCAATGAGGATATCTTGCAAACTATAGATCTTATCAAAGATGTAGAGATGGCTTCAAAAGAGCAGCTTACAGGGATAGAACAGATCAACAATGCGGTCACTAATTTAGATAGACAAACCCAACAAAATGCTTCTATAGCTTCCCAAACTCAAAATGTGGCTATGGATACAGATACGATAGCCAAATCAATTGTAAGTGAGGTGGATACCAAAGAGTTTATTGGGAAAGAATCAAATGTATGAAAAAATGAGTAAAAACCAACTTATTGAGCTTCTTATCGAGCAAGAAAGGCTTATTTTACGAAAAGATAGAGTCGCTCTTTTAGGTGAAGAGATAGAAGATTTGGCTGATCGTTGGAGAAAACCACTTATTGCGATTAATGCAAGTGCCAATAAACTCCAGATCAAAAATCTTTTGGGGATCATGGATGATAAAATCTTTAAACAAGAACTCAACACTATTATGAAAAATAGTGAGTTTCTTTCTCAATCTCTTTACGATACAACTACATTTTGTATACAAGAGACCACAAAAAAAGTTTTTGAGGTCAATACTATATTAAAAAGTGTTTTATCAATCTCTCAAGTGATGAGTGAACAAAAAGAGATACAAATAATTTTTGAACCATCTATTGAATGTTATGTCAAAGGGTATGAAAATGAACTTATGCAAGCGATCCTTAATATTATCAATAATGGGATAGATGAACTTATGAAAAAAAGAGGGGACAAATTTATTCAAATAAAAATCAAGCCTGAAAATGATCTTATATTTATAAGTATTGAAGATAATGCAGGAGGGATTCAAGAAGAGTTGAAAAATGAGATTTTTAAACAATATTTTACCACCAAAGGGGAAGATGGGCTAGGCACTGGGCTTTTTGTCACCAAAAAAATAATCACTGAACATTTCAATGGTAAGATCAATGTTTCAAATACCAAAAATGGAGCTCAATTTATGATACAACTTCCCTCTTATAAATTTTTAGAACTCCACGAAAATAAAAAACCAAAGGAGAACCATGGAAAATAGATCATTTGATTTTGAAAGATGTGAGGATGAACCTATCCATATCCCAGGGATGATCCAACCTTTAGGGTATTTTTTGGCAATAGATGAGAAACAAATTATCTGTTATACAAGTGAAAATATCGATCAATTAAACTTTCAAAACAAAAAAACACTTACTTTATCTCTTGATATATTTTCCAAAAAATTATATCAAATCTATGAAAAATTTCAATCTTTAGAAAAAGAAAACATACGAAAACTCTACACCGATATTGTGTTAGAAAATCAAAATTTATATGATATATTTATCTCTCAAAAAGATTCTTTTACTATTATTGAGATCCTCCCACGCCACAACACAACAAAGAGTATTGAAATTGACTATATCAGCTCTATTCAAAATATATCTGCTTCAAAAAATATAAAAACACTTTTTGATAATGTGGTAAATTGTATTGAAAAGATCACAAAATATGATAGGGTTATGCTGTATAAGTTTGATGAAAATTATAATGGAAAAGTTGTAGCGGAAAAGAAACTCAAAGATCTTGATTCCTATTTGGATCTTCACTATCCAGCTAGTGATATTCCACCACAAGCAAGAGATCTCTACTTGAAAAATCCTATTCGTATCATCACTGATGTAGAATATACCCCTATTAATATACTCTCAAACAGCTCCCAAACTATAGATATGAGCTTGAGTTTTTTACGAAGTGTATCCCCTATACATTTACAATATATGAAAAATATGGGAGTCTTTGCTTCGATGACTATCTCTATAATTATTGATAATAAGCTATGGGGACTTATAGCATGTCATCATAAAACACCCCACTTCCCACAAGTACAAACAACCTACCTTTGTGAGAAAATCTCTTTTGTGGTGAGTTCCCTTATCAATATTTTTGAAAAACAAGAGTTTGAAAAAAGTCGTGGAAAATTTTTAGCTACTATTGATACTATCCTTTCTATTTTCAAATCAAATTTGTTGCAAGAGGAGTTAATCCAATTTATGGAGAAAAATCTTTTGACATTTTTACCTTTATTTGAAGCGAATGGTATTATTATCAAAAAAGAAAAAACTGTCATTTCACAAAATATCAACTTACCACAAAAAAGTCTCAACCTTTTGATACAAAAAATTGAAAGCTTAGGTGCTGATACTTTTTATACCACCTCTTTAGCGGATCATTTTGCACTAGAAGATCCAATACTCAAAGCGTGTGCAGGAGTAGTTCTTATAAATATCAAAGAGTTTGATACTTTATTTATATTTACAAAAACTGAACAAGTTGAAACTATTGAGTGGGGAGGAGACCCTACAAAAAAAATAGAAAATCTCAATCCTAGAATCTCATTTGAAAAGTTCTCTCAAATTGTTACAAAAAGGTCTCTCCCATGGGCTAGGGACATCAAACAGCGTATAGAGATAGTGCAAAATAAATTTATTGAAATTTTTCATTGGCAATACTCCCAACATACCATTCAAACCCAAAAAAATAAAATAAACACCCTTGAAGAAGAGAAATCAACCAACCAAGCCCAGCTTATTGATATGCTTATCTCAATGATTGAACAAAGAGATTCTTACACAGCAGGACACACCCAAAGAGTGGCAAACTTTTGTGTATTGATTGCAAAAGAGTTAGGATTAAGCACCTATGATATTGATCTTGTAAATCAAGCTGCAAAACTCCATGATGTAGGGAAGGTGAGTATTCCTGATTCTATTTTACTCAAACCTGCACGACTAAGCCAGCAAGAATATCTACTGATTAAAAGACATCTTGATGTTGGTTATGATATTTTAAGTAAAATTGGATACTACAAAGAGGTTGCAGATATCATGTGCCATCATCATGAAAAATATGATGGAAGTGGATATCCATTTGGAAAAAAAGGGGATGAGATCCCTATTCTTGGGCATATTATGATAGTTGCAGATGCACTTGATGCGATGACTACAAATAGAATCTACCAAAGCAGAAAAACTATTGAAGAAGCGATAGAGGAGATTCAAAGCCTGAGTGGTACTTGGTATCATCCTATTGTGGTAGATGCCTTATTAAAATTGGATCAGGATCAACTCAATTTTAATGCAGACACATCACAACTTCCGTTGACTCAAATTGAGCATGAGAGGTTTTCATACTTTTTTAAAGACCCACTGACATCATTGTTCAACGAGTCATACCTTTGGATGATCTTAAATGGATCTATCCCAAATACGCAAATCAACCATTTTGTACTTATAGAGATAAGAGGTATGACAAAATACAATAAAATTCATGGTTGGAAAACAGGAAGTGTATTGATATCAAGTATTGCGAAATATATTCAAAAGCATTATGACTCAATAGATATTTTTCGTGTATTTGGTGATGATTTTATCTTAGGATTTGAATCAAAAGAGAGTAAAGAAACTTTTTTAAACTTATGGCAAGAGGTAAAAATAGCTGGGGTTCATACTGTGATTAAAGATATAAAACCCTCTGAACTTGTCTCTAAAATGCAGATACTTATATGACTTTATAATTTATGAAGCTTTATACTAACTTTTGTATATCAATCCCTAGCACCTCTTCTAAAAACACCTTCATATCAAGCCTCCCACCCCCTGCAAAACTATTTTGCAAAAATTTATTGATCCCTTTGCCGTTATGTTCTATGATAGGAACTATTTTGATTCCTGTAATCTCCGACATAAAGTGTGACTCATCCGCCTCTTCATAAGCATGATTAAGGATTGATCTTGAGAAGTTATTGAGTATATGATAATAGATATGTAAAAACTCTAGTTCATTTACCTCTAAAGCATAAAGGTGTGTGGTGATCTTTGGGCTATCTTGAGAGATTACGCCTGTTACTTTTTCAGGTCGCACACGGATCCCAACTTCCTCTTTAATCTCCCGCACAAGTGCATCTAAAAGAGGCTCATCTGGCTCAAGAGTTCCCCCTGGAAACCCCATACGCCCATCCCATCTATCGATCATAATCACTGCAGGGCATACAGTTTGCTTCATATCATCAATAAAGTACTTCCAAGGGGCTATCTCTTTTGTGTAGATTGCTAAAAAAACCCCATTGTTTTTCCCTTGACTTAGTTTGCCAAATTCTATTCTTTTATTTTCCATAGCGGATTATACACTTTTTGCTCTTATACCAAATCAAACTGTATACTAAATTTTGCTCCAAAATAACTTTTCTGATTGTGATTAAAGTGTGTATTGGATGCATTGATCACTCCATCCATATTTTCAACAATCATTTTTGACATATACAGTCCTATCCCTGTTCCATCATTTGCTTTGGTTGTAAAGTGGCTTTCAAATATTTTTGGCAAAATATCTTGAGGGATTCCCCCTGCATTGTCTTGAAATGATATTGTGATCGTTGTTCCATTGTTTTGTAAGGTTATAAGAATAACTCTTTGTTCATTTTCTTTTTTCACAAGCTCATCTCTTGCATTATTTAAAATATTGATAAATACTTGAATCAACTCATTCTCATACCCTTCAAATTCAATATCTTGGATCTGTTTAACCACTTCTATATTTTGATTTTTGAACTTTGATTTTAATAGTGTGAGTGCTTTTTCTATACTATTATTTAAAAAGAACTTTTGTTTTATTTTATTATCTTTATAAAAGTTACGAAAGTCCTCAATAGTTTGTGAAAGGTGCGTTGCAGAAATAGTGATATTATCTAAGCTCTCATCCAAATTGGACTGATCTAGTACTCCATACTCTTTTTGCATTTTCAAGCCACTAGCTGTTGTTGTGATCACTGACAATGGCTGTCTCCACTGATGAGCAATATTCTCAAGCATTTCACCCATTTGAGCCATTTTAGATTGTTGGATCAGTATCTTATCTTGTTTGGTTAGTTTTGCTTCAATAAGTTTTTGCTTGGTGATATCTAAAAATGAGGCGACATAGTATTGTGGCTGATTTTGCTCATCTAAAACCGCTTGGATGATCAAGTGTTCAGTGACTATATTGCCTGATTTGTGTTTGTTTTGCACCTCCCCTATCCAGATATGATCTTTTTGTAGCGTTGCATACATATTTTCATAAAACTTTTTATCATGCAGACCTGATTTTAAAATAGCAGGGGTTTGTCCTATCGCCTCTTTTTTGCTGTATCCTGTGATTTTGGTAAAAGCATTATTGATTTGGAGTATCTTTTGATCTTTATCTGTTATGGTCATACCACTTTGTGTTTCAAATGCTACTGAGGCTATTTTTAAAGCTTGATGGGAGGTTTCTATTCGTTGGAGCATCTTATTGATCTCATCATAAAGCTTTCCAAACTCATTATCCTCTTTGGTATAGACTCTTTTCTCTAAAAATGATAAGTGATCAATCTGTTCTAAAAATTTTACAAGTTTTAAAATAGGATCGGTAAACTTTGTGGCAAAAAAGTGTGCTAAGAAGTAGGAAAACACCCCCATAAAAGCAAATACAAGAAGGATCCCACCTAAACTTTGCCGTATAAGGTCAAATAAAGATTCTACCTCAAAGTCAAGCTGTATATACCCTAAATGCGTTTGCTGGTATAGAGCTTCTATGGTAAGTTTTAATATACCATTCTCTACAAGAGTTTTATTTTTTTGTGGATGGTTTATCAATGGTTTTACAGTAAAGCTTTTATCCTCTTTACTATATTGGAAAATAGGTGTTTTATCTTTTTTATACAGTACCATTGTTTTTAAGGTTTGAAAAGATTTTAACTTTGTGGTGATATCTGAAGCGACTGAGATATCATTGAGCAAGATAAGTTTTGCAATATCTTGTCCCAAAATCAATCCAACAGTTTGGGACTGTTCTAGTGCTTTTTCATGTTGATTTTTCATATACCAATATAAAAAAGCACTATACCCTACCACACTTGTGATCATCGTCACTAGCATAATGATAAGAGTAAGTCGATTTTTAATAGAGCCTTTTATCTTCAATTTAGCTTTGTTACTTTACTGTTTTGATGGGTTTTCTATAGGGACATTTTGATCATTTCCCCACTCTTTCCATGAACCATCATACACTGATGGCTTAAATCCTAACTCTTTTAAAACAATATAGTTCAAAGCAGACTCCGCTCCCCCATCACAATAAAGCACTATCTCTTTATCTTTTGGAAGATCTTTGTAAATCTTTTCAAGTTGATCAAAATCTTTCATATGATTTCCCTCATCAGATACTTGAAAATTGTTTGTACATGCATAGTTTTGTGCAGTTGGGATATGCCCATACCTTTTGGCTATGGAGTCTTTCCCCTCATAGTGAGTTTTTGCTCGACCATCTATAATAGTCTTTTTCCCAATCGCCATAAGGGTGCTTAGCTTTGTTTCGATTTGATCATTGTCCACTCGTGGAATAAACTCTTTTCGTACCATTTGCGTAGCTGTTTGTGATGTAGGGAGATTTTTTTTGATATGCTCCCCATAAGAGTACTTCAAAAGCCCCACTTGCTCATGCCCTAAAACTTCAAGTATCCAATACAATCGTGCAGCCCAGAAAAAGTCCCCATTGTCATAGGCTACTACTAAACTATTGTGATCGATTCCTGCATTGGAAAACAACTCTTTTAGATAATCAAGTTTTGGCATCTTCCAGTCATCTTTTGCAAATAAGCTCTCAAGCCCTGGCATATTGACAGCCCCTTTGATATGACCTTTAGCAAACTCCTCTTGAGCTCGAAGATCAACTACTACCACCTTGTCATTATCAATATTTTGCTTCAACCACTCTATAGGAACAATTGTAGGTACCTCATCTAAATTTTGTGCATGAAGCAAAATTGAACATGAGATAAATAAAATTACCATTTTTTTAAAGCTAAATTTTTTAAAGACCATTGAAACTCCTTTTAAGGATAATTGTACAAAAAAGAACATAAAGAAACTATAAAGTTTTGGATTATGTTTATATTTTTTCGTTAGTATACCACAAATTTATGGTAAAGTTACGATAAAGCACGCCCCGATCCCATACTCACTTTGTCTGTTTTCAACCCTTATATCCCCACCTAAACTCTCTACAACTATTTTACGGCTAATATACAGCCCAAGTCCTGTCCCTACACTTTGGTGCTTTGTAGTAAAGTAGGGTTCAAAGATATTCGTGAT
>JAGYNS010000169.1 GCA_018399655.1 Campylobacterales bacterium | reverse complement strand
AATTTGTAAAAGCTATATCAAATATTTTACATGCTCAAAAGGTTTAACAAAAGGCTACTTAACTCTTAACTTGTACTTTGATATAATATTTGAAGATGCAAAAAAATGAAAAAACCTACAGTGGATGGGGAATATGATGAAAATGTGGCAGAGATTTATTATTGTAGCGGTATTGTTTTTGAATCTTTATGGCGCTGAAAAAAATGAGCGAGATTTAAGTTCTCTTGCACATTCATATGATACATTGATACAAAATTGCAACGAAGATATTGGAAAATCATGTTTTATGCTTGGTGTGTATTATGAGTTAAAAAACAACTTTGCACAAGCTCTTGTATATTTTGACAAAGCTTGCAGTCTTGGTGATAGGCAAGGGTGTTTTTATAGTGCTACAATTTACCATGAAGGTTTAGCAGTGGAAAAAAACTTAGCAAAAGCGATCAAAAATTATGAAAAAGCATGTAAAAAAGAGGATGCGGTAGCTTGCTATAACTTGGGAATTTTAAATTATGAAGGGGTGGAAATTGCCTCTGATTTGCAACAAGCAGCACATTATTTTGAAAAAACTTGCCAATTGGGCTATGTTGATGGTTGCTATGAATTGGGGGTTATGTATGAGGATGGATTGGGAGTTGCTAAAGATTATGCATTAGCAATTTACTATTATGAAAAAGCTTGTGATGGCGGATATTCTAAAGCGTGCCTTGCAATTACAGAATAATTTTTATTGATACCCATGAACAGGGTCAAATTCTCCCCAGCCCCAAAATGGATTTGGGTCAAGGTCAAACCCTTTGAGTTTTTGCATGTGAAAATATTTTTTCAATTCCGTTTCAGAATAAATAATTGCAACTTTGCCATCGGGTGAATAAGCTGTTAGAGGAAAGTCTAGCTGTGAAGATGCACTCATAAAGCGGTTTTCGCCTCCGTGATGCACCAGTTGCCTGTCTGGAAAATTGTCTGTTTTTAAAGCACGATTAAGCTCATCTACTGTTGCCATTTCGTTGGCATTGATATTGCCCATGAGTGCATCATTTTGGACTATCATCTCCCCTCTTTTAGAGCCAATGGCGAGCAAGTCAATATCTGCTGTGAGGTAGTTACCATCCATATCTGTTAGCACCTCAAAAGGCTTTGCCTTGGTGAGTTCAAGCTCTTGGAGTAAATCTTCACTCAACTGTTTATAGCTTTCATCAACAAATTTTCCATCACTTCGTTGAAATACCGCTATAGAATCATTTGAACTTTTTTTGGGAATCTCAACAGCTTCTAAAATCTCATCGCCTCTTTGTACAATTAATTGTCTAGATTGAACTTGTTGAGGGGTAATAATATGTTCAACTCCATCTACTTTGATTACTTCTTTCTGGAGTGAATCGTTTACTTTTTTTTGAAAGCTTGAAATTTCTGTACTCTCTTTTAGTTTTGAAAATGACTGATTTTTGGGTACATATCCGCTTGCGATGCCACTATCGGCACTTTTGCCTTTGACATTCATCCCTTTTGTATAAGCACCTTCATTGAGTCTTGTGGGGAGGTCGGGACTTGTGGGTCTTGTGATGATAACTTCTCCTCTTTTTTGTGCTGTTTGTAAAATCTTTTCCCCCATTTCATCTCCAAGGGGATTTTGGCGGGTAAATGTAGTACGCAAACTTTTTTCTGCGTCATTTGCCATGGAGCTTTTAAGTGACCTATCTAAAGCACTAAGTTTTTGTTTTTCTAAAGCTTTTTGACGATAAAATTCACGCCAACGCAATACTTCATCGCTTGGACCACTCAATGAATCAAGATGTGCTTTGAGTGCTTTTTTGCTTCTATATTTTTTACTTATTTTTGTGAGTGCCTCATCGCTTAGAGTTTCGAGTTTTGCACTCATTTTGCCAAAAGATGCACCAATTGCTGGATTTCTTTTGATAACTTGCGTTAAAATCTCTGGAGTTAAAAGTGCTACTAAAGTAAAGCCTTTTTCAAAATTAGACAGCTTTTGACCGCTTAAATCTTCACCTGTTGTGATAGCAATAATATCTAAAGCTTCTCCCACAAGCGGAATTGCTGAACTTAAATCCGCTACAAGTTTTTGTTCAGCTACTAAAAGCTCAGCTTGTGCGATGAGATGTCCTGCATCGGCTGATTGGATTGTGCGAAGGGCGTTGACATATTTGGCAAACTCTTCGTAAGCAAGTGAGGCATCTTTTTGTGTGAGGGCGTTGATGTATTGGAGTGTTACTTTTTTATAAAATGCAACCCTTTGCTCTTGCGCAGCAGCTTTTTCTTCTTGAATTTTTGCATATCTGCTTTTTGTCAAATCAAACCAATTGGCAAAGGTGTTTGCAGTAGTTGGGGCTTGTAGGGAATCGTGAGTTTCAAAATCCATATTTAAAATCACTTTTTTACTAAGCTCGTAAAGCTTTTGCATTTTTTGAGTTTCTAAGCCGTATAAAGTAGCAACTCTGTAGGCTTTTTCTAACCCATTTTGAAGTTGCTTGACACTTGCATCGGCATCTAGGTTGAGATGTTCCAGTTCTTTTTTCTCTTTTTCAACTAGCTCATCAATAAAAAGTTTCACTTGAGCAAAAAGTTCCTTGTTTTTTTTATCCAATGCTTCGATTTGTGTTATTGCTTCACTTTGTGCAAAGAGCAGTGATGATACAAAAAATAAAGCCAAGAAAAACCGCATCATAAATACCCCATCTGTTTGTAAAAATTTACTACTTCATTGTGGCAATCATTGTTTTGTTTTTGATGCGGATAATACATCTTGGCAAACTCTTGCATAATCATCTTTTTGTTTACATCAAATGGCATATCTTTTGCTCTTAAAAAGAGTGAGAGTTTATTTTTGACATTTGCGTCAAATTCAATAAATTGCTTTTTTACATGGTTTGTTAAATAGCTACACTCTTTAGTTGGATTTGAGTGAATAAAAAGATTTTTTTCAAGCATTGCACTATATACTGCATAATAAATACTCTCTGCAATGTTGATTTTTAAGGCGTCAAATCTTAGATGTTTCATATATTCACCCGATTTAATTGTGCTAAGAATAGAAACAAAAGCATCATGCTGTTTCATAAATTGCAACTCTACATCGTCTGGACACTTGTCTATTTTTCTAAGAGACATAGGTTTGGAATCTAGTCTATTTGTGCATCGATAAGAGCCTTTTATTGTATAAAACTGTACAACAACTGTTCCAAGACTCACTGTTTTGGAACCTAACTCTTTTTTGCCATCTTTGCCATCATCGTGATAGCAAGTAGTTTCCCTAATTTGGTTGTTGGAAAATATAACTAGACATGTAGCCTTATT
>JAGYNS010000168.1 GCA_018399655.1 Campylobacterales bacterium | reverse complement strand
TAAAATAAATGTAGAGAGTAAAGAGGGGGAGGGGACTCGATTTTGGTTTGATCTTTGGTTTGATACTTGTGAAGATGTATTGTTTGAAAAGTCCCATTATCTTAGAGATATCTCTTTTGGGATTGTAGACAACCAAAATGATCTTTACCATTTTGCAAAGCGATATTTGAGTATCTTTGGAAAGCTCAACTTTCATGAAGAGGTTCAAAGTAGTGATGTGATAGTATTAATCTTTAATAATGAAAATCAAGAACAGTTTCAAAAGCAACGGCAACAATACAATAAACCAAAGCTTGTACTTGTAGAGTATGAAAATGATCTCTCCAAACTCACTCCACGATCTGATGAGGTAGCGGTGGCATTGCCATTTTATCCATCAAAACTCAACGATGCAGTGCAAGAGCTTGTCAATAGCTCAAGCAGTTTTGAAAGTGATATGAAAAAAGTATACTCATATGATGGAAAAGTACTTGTAGCAGAAGATAATCATGCCAACCAAGAGTTGATCTCATTTATTTTAGAAAGTGTAGGAGTAGAGTTTGATATCGCTTCAAATGGGAAAGAGGCTTTAAATTTGTATATGAATAGTAGCTATGATATTGTCTTAATGGATATCAATATGCCTATAATGGATGGGATAGAAGCCTTAAAACAAATAAGAGAATATGAAAAAGAGAATCAAAAAAGATACACCCCAATAGTTGCACTCACCGCCAATGCGATCAAAGGAGACAAAGAGAAGTTTTTAAGTCTAGGGATGGATGGGTATATGAGTAAACCAATAGAGATGGAAAAATTAAAAGAGATCTTTGATCACTATTTAGAGCAAAAAGGGACGATAGAAAAACAGATACCTAAAGAGGAACCTAAACTTGAGCAAGAGTTGGAAATAAAACAGGAGGTAGAAGAAAGTTCAAAACAAGAAGAATCGTCACTAAAAATAGTTTTAGAACCTGCAAAAGTAGCAACTACATTAGGTGTGAGTGAAAATATCGCCAAAATGCTCATAACAAAGTTTAAAAAAGAGGTACCAAACGACCTTAAAGAGTTAGAAACATTTATAGAGGCAGAGGATTTAGAAAATGTGAAGCAAAAAGCTCATTTTATAAAAAATAGCTGTTTAAACCTAGGTTTAGAGCAAACTTGTCAAAAGCTACAACAAATAGAGACAGAGCTCCACGAATTAGAGCCTTTACAGCAAGAGTTTGCAAAGCTAAAAAAAGAGATACTAAGTATAGTTTAGTATCTCTTCTGACAATTTGTTAAAGGAAGATACTGATAAAATAAGAACTTATAAAAAGTGTAGCGACAGTGTAACCATAAATTTTTAGGGTACTTGCTTCACTTACAAATTGGTTCCCAAGATATCGAATTGTGTATACAGTCATAATTTGATCCTTTTGTATATAATTTATTACTATTGTATACAAAAAATAAATATTTGTCAAGGATTTTACGATGAAACAGCTATTAGTGTTACTTATATTTACTATATTTGGATTGGCTCAAGAGCTCATTATTGAAAAAACGAAAGATTTTCAAATAGAAACTCTCCCTGATATCTATCAAAGTAGTTTCTCTTTAAGGATGGAAAATAGCCATGAAAAACCAATTGAGATCAACTTTCAAAAAGCTATCAAACTTGCCAATGAAAGTGATATTTGTGATGGAGGGAAATATAATATCTATCCAAACAATCAAAACAATACCTACCAAGGGTATATAAATTTTCAATGTGAATTTAAACTCAAACAAAAGTATGAACAACTGCTAGAGAAAATAAAAACCCTTGATGGGAAGCTTTCACAAGGAAGAATTAGCCTATCCAATACAAAACAATCGATCCTAGATACACAAAACAAACTTGAAAAGATGGCGTTGCAGTTTCCGTTTGATTATAGTATTTTTTTACAAAGAAATCTTTCAGGGTTTGTGTGTGAAGCATCAAAGGTCTCTTTTGATACGAGTGGGCATAATCCTACCCCTTTTCTACTTCGGGCTACAAAAGTGGTCAATGAAACGGTGGTCACCCCACCAATACAAGAGCAGATTGTACATAGTTTAAAAGTGCATTATACTTTTAAGTGCCAAAACTAAAGAGCAAAAACTTTTAAAGTTTTTGTTTGGCAAGCTCTCTCATATCAGTTGTTTTATCAAACTCATCAACGATCTCCATCCCTAGAAGAGTCTCTATCGCATCTTCAAGAGTGACGATCCCTTCTGTTTGATCATACTGATCTACTACTACAAACATATGCTCTTTTTTGGCAATAAAAAGATCAAGAAGCTTTGATACAGGGATATTTTCATGGATTTTATATACAGGCTTGATGATATCTTGAATATCTTGTTTTTCCCTATGTATATATTCATAAAAAAGCTCTTTGGATAAAATGATCCCAATAATCTCATCAATATGCTCCTCATAAATGGGAACTCTTGAGTACTCTTTGAGTTTGTTTGTATCGATATTTTCAAAACATTTTTCTGCTAGAGCTTTTTCTAGCTCTTTTTTTTCAATAGCAAACATCACTTTTCGTGGGGTGTAGATATCTTTGATTTTTATTTGATTGAGTGCCAAAATATTTTCAATGATCAAAGAGTCTTTTTGTTTTAGTATACCAGCTTCCTCTCCCATATTGACAGTGGCTTCAAGTTCCTCTTTGGTGATACTACTATCATTGTTTTTTTTATTAGCGATAAGCATAGTAATTTTATTCATAAATACAAGAAGAGGGTAAGTGATAAAAACCAAAACTTGAATAATGCGTGAGCTTAAAACAGCTAACGGTTTCCAGTAGTATGCTCCAATAGTTTTAGGGATAATCTCTGAAAACACAAGGATAAGGATTGTCAAAATAGCTGAGATATAAAACATATACTCATGTCCAAAAATTTTGGCAGCTTCTGCTCCAACCCCTGCAGCTCCAAGGGTATGAGCAAAAGTATTAAGTGTAAGAATAGCCCCAATAGATTGATCCATATTGACTTTTTGCTTCTCTAGCCTCTCTCCTGATTTTTTATTTTTTGATTTTACCACCTCAATATAAGGTGAAGAGATAGAAAGTAGTACCGCTTCAAGGATGGAGCATAAAAAAGAAACCCCAATAGCAATAAAAAAATAAGTAAGTAAAAGCATATATTAGTCCCTTTTGTCTTGAAGATGAAGTTGTTCCAAATCATAGATTGAGTGAATTTGCTCTTTTTGCAGGTTATATACCGTAGATTCTAGTTCAATCTCATCACTTGAGAGTCTATTTTGTAGCTCTTCTATATTGATATCAAGATAACCGCGCTCATCAATTGAGCCGACAATAAAT
>JAGYNS010000167.1 GCA_018399655.1 Campylobacterales bacterium | reverse complement strand
GAGTGAAAAACTTGATGGGATAAGAGGATACTGGGATGGGAAAAAGCTTTATAGCAAAAATGGCAACGAACTCTACCCTCCAAAATGGTTCATCCAAAACTTTCCACCATTTGAACTTGATGGGGAGCTGTGGTCAAAAAGAGATGATTTTGAGTTTATCCAAAGTGTCGTTTTAGACAATACCCCAAGTGATGCGTGGAAAAAAATAAGTTACAATATCTTTGAGGTACCAAATGCAAGTGGAGATTTTCTTTCACGACTTCAAAAAGCAAAGCAATGGTTTCAAAAACACCCTCATACCCATGTCAATATAATAGAACAAATCAAATGTCAAGATAAAGAGCATCTTCAAAACTATTTAGATGAGATAGTAGCAATAGATGGGGAGGGTGTCATCATCAAAAATCCAAATCAAGAGTATCACACAGGAATAAGCCCCCATATTTTAAAGGTAAAAGAAGTTTATGATATGGAAGGGATTATTATAGGTCACAATCTAAGAGATGATGGTACTTTGAAAAGTTTGATTGTAAAGCTTCAAAGTGGTGTGGTATTTAACCTTGGAGGTGGTTTTAGTGACAAACAAAGAGAAAACTATCCAAAACTAGATGAAGTGATCACTTTCAAATATTATGGATTTACAAAATATGGGAAGCCAAAGTTTGCGAGTTTTTTAAGAGTAAGAGAAAAAGAGTAGGAAAAATATGGGAGTAAAAACACCACTTAATATTGAGGATATCACACCATTTTTCCCTTGTACAAAGCTAAAAAAAACAAAAAATGGAGTGAGTGACACAGTTTATATACTCAATGACACATATGTGCTAAAGCTATTTGAAAGTGCTAGTATAAAAGAGGTTGAGCAAGAAAGAGCACTCTATACTTTTACAAAAGATTTGCCTCTACCACATATTATTGATTCTTTTTGTATAGCAAACAAACCTGCACTTATCTATAAAAAAGCAAAAGGGAAAAGTATCCACAAAGTAAAAAAAAGTGATATAAAAAAGATAGGAAAATTTCTTCGATCATTGCATCAACAAACAAAAGGGAAAAAATCTTCCAATAAAAAACTTTTTACCAAAAAAAACCTTCAAAAAATGATACAAAAAACAGCAAAAATAGAGTTTCAAAATCTTTTTGACTCCTTAAAAGATCTTCCTCTTCACAATGAAGGGATTATTCACGGGGATCTTTTTTGTGACAATGCCCTTTTTTACAAAAAAAAACTCTCATGTGTGATAGATTGGACTGAAGCGTGCAATGGGAATTTTACTTTTGATTTGGCGGTTGTAGCCTCCTCTTGGTGTTTTGATGATGAGAAACCAAACTATGAGAAGATAAACGCCCTACTTTGCTCTTATGGATTAGATATGCCATTGGCTGAGTTTAAAAAGTATATCAAATATGCCCTACTTTATTATGCCACCACAAGGTACTTACACAGAAGAGATTTTTTGGAACTTTATAATAAAATAGAAAAACTCAATCAACCTCGGGAGCAAACTTGAAAACACACAAACACCCTGCTCTTCCACTTTGTCCTTGTGGAAGTAAAAAGAAGTATAAAAAATGTTGCCAACCCTTTCACAATGGGAAAACCCCTCCAGATGCTCTGCTTCTTATGAAAAGTAGATATTCAGCATTTGCTTTAGGTCTTAGCCACTATATCATCCAAACAACTCATAAGCAAAACTGTGATTATAAAGAGGATTTAAGCCTTTGGGAAAAGGAGATAAATGGTTTTTCAAAAAACACACAATTTTTAGGGGTGGATATCCTTGATTTTACACAAGAGCAAGAGGGTGCATCTGTAACTTTTTATGCTAATCTTCTCTCGCAAGCTAAAGATATAAGTTTTATAGAAAAAAGTAAATTTTACAAAGTAGATGGGGTATGGCTTTACCATAGTGGAGAGTTTCTTTGAAAACATTTGAGCATGGTGGAGCTATAGAGCTTTTTGCAAAAGAGTTAGGCTGTAATGTAAATGAGATCATTGATCTCTCATCAAATATTAACTTCATCAAACCAAAGATAAAGTGTGATTTTAGCTCTTTAGATATATCTCCTTATCCCACCTATGATACTTTATACAATGCTATTGCCAACAACTACAAGATACAAACAGATCAATTAGAGCTATTCAATGGTGGAAGCAGTGGAATATTTTCACTATTTCAATTTTTGAGTCTTGATATTTGTACTATTTATTCTCCTGCCTATTTAGAGTACAAAAAAGCAGCTATCAGCTTTGACTACAAACTTCAGCTCATCAATAGACTTGAAACTATCGATGAAACCCCTATCCTAAACTCTTTAGTAGTGTTTGTAAATCCATCTACCCCTGATGGAGCGTATTATGATATAAAAGCTCTTTTGAGCTTATGGGATCAACTCAACTGTACGGTACTCATAGATGAGTCATTTTTAGACTTTACAGATGAAAAAAGTGCTATAAAGTACCTAGATAGCTATCCAAACCTTTATATCCTAAAATCTATGACCAAATTTTATAGTAGTGCAGGAATACGAATAGGAGCTATTATATCAAATAGCACTAATATAAAAAAACTCAAAGAAAAAGAACCCGCATGGAAAATATCACAGCTTGATTCACACTATATACAAGAGGCTTTAAAAGATACAGAGTTTACACAAATAGCAAAAAAACAAAACGATACCAATAGAGACTTGCTACAAAATATTTTGCAAGATTGTTCACTCTTTGAAAAAGTCTATCCATCATCTGCCAATTATATATTGGTCAAACTCAAACAACTTACAGCAAATGAGTTGCAAGAACTACTGAAACCTTATAAGATAATGATACGAGATTGTTCCAATTTTGATTTTTTGGATGAAAGATTTGTGCGTATTGCGGTAAAGAGTCAAAAAGATCTCAAGCTCCTTCAAACAGCACTCCAAGCTTTTATGCTTAAATTAGATATAGCCCCATTTATGAAACTTTGATTTTAAAGAGTTGGAAGTGAGGCTTCATCCTCACCGTCTTGAAGGTCAAAATTTCTATTTTTCCAATTAAAATTATGATCTCGTTGACTATTGTCTAGGTATTGAGTACTAGTTTTATGGTATTTGGTTTTTTTGATTTGGGATTAAAGGACAAAATTCAGTTAATGCCGAAGCTAAAGGATAATTGACCTTTGACCCTGTTCATTATCTCAACAATAGCTAAAATTTATCATACTCTTGTGGCTGATGATTTGAAGCATTGAAAAGAACATCCAACGCATGCTCTTTTGAGCCTTTTTTGGCTCTTTGTTCAAGTTCATCAACTGTTTTTAAAGTTGCTATTTTTTCAGC
>JAGYNS010000166.1 GCA_018399655.1 Campylobacterales bacterium | reverse complement strand
TATCTCTGCAACACTTATTGTGATGGTGGCAGTTTTATTGGGATATAGTAGTAGAATTGCACAAAATAATTATATGCGATATCTTTTAAAAATAGCTACACTAGGATACTCAATCCCTGGAGCCGTTATAGCAGTGGGAGTGATCATCGTAGCAGCTGGGATTGATAACTATTTAATACAGAAGTTTGATCTAAGCACAATGGTTTTAAGTGGGACATTGTTTATTTTGTGTTTTGGGTATATTGCACGATTTTTAGCTGTAGGGCTTAATAGTGTAGAGTCCTCTTTTGAAAAAGTGGGACTCAATATAAATAAAGCTTCAAGAAGTTTAAATAAATCTTTTTTGACCACTTTAATTAAAGTAGATCTTCCTTTGATCAAGGGGGGATTAATAGCTGGATTTATCTTGGTATTTATCGATATCCTTAAAGAGCTTCCTGCCACACTTATTTTAAGACCATTTAATTATGAAACACTGGCTACAAAAACTTATGAGCTAGCTTCCATTGAGATGGTTCAAGAGTCCTCTATCTATGCTTTAAGTATTGTTTTGGTCTCTATTGTCCCTATATTATTTACCTTGAGGAATTACCGATGAAAAATATTTTAACTCTTCACAAAGCTTCAAAATCTTTTGGGGATACACAGGTTTTAAAAGATATTAGCTTTGACATAGAAAAAGGGAAGATCATCTCCCTTTTGGGAAAAAGTGGAAGTGGAAAAACTACGCTTCTTAATATCATAGCAGGATTTGAAAAAAGTGATAGTGGGGATATGTGTATTAAAAATAAGATAATATTTGATCCAAAAACTTTTGTAGAACCTCAAAAAAGAAATATCGGCTTTGTTTTTCAAAACTATGCACTGTTTCCCCATATGGATATCTTTGAAAATATCACCTTTGGGATAGACAAGTATAAAAAAGAGGAAAAACAAAAAATAGTAGATGGGCTATTGAAGCTAATTGAGATGGAAGGGTATGAAAAAAGATATCCCCATGAGCTAAGTGGTGGACAACAACAACGAATCGCACTCGTGCGTGCAATGGCTTTGAATCCTGAGCTTATTTTGCTTGATGAGCCTTTTTCAAGTATTGATACGATGATGAAAAGCTCGATCCAAAAGCAACTTTTAAAAATACTCAAAGGAAGTCATAAAACCGCTATTATCGTTACCCACGATCCTTATGAAGCGATGGCTTTGAGTGATAAAATTATCTATCTAGAAAATGGGGAAGTGGTACAGTATGCAAGTCCAGATGAGATATATCAAAAACCTAAAAATAAAAATGTTGCTACAAGTTTTGGAACGGCAAGCTTTCTAACCTATGAAAAAGAGCTTTATTGTGTACGACCAGAGCATTGTAAAGTGGTACAAAGTGGGGGACTTCATGGGGTAGTAGAGTCCCAAACCTTTCAAGGGAAAGGGTATCAAGTGGAGGTGAAAATAAAAGATGAACAGTTGATCTTTTTCTCCTCTACTTATATAAGCGAAGAGATTCTTCAAGTTCAGATTGATTGGGAGAGTTGTAGCATGATAAAGGAGTGTAAACAATAAAGGTATAAAACTACATAGCACCCATACAAATAGATACAAATACTCAGTACTATATCTATCAATTAGGAGTATGCCTGTGAACTATAAAAAAACATTAAAACCAAAACCTTTTAAAAAAAGAGACTTGCAGTTTGAAGAAAAGGATGAAAATAGACTTATAGAGATGGCTTGGCAAGATAGAATGCCCTTTGATATTATCTATATGCAATATGGTTTGACTGAAAATCAAGTGAAAAATAAGATGAGAAAGCTCTTAAGTCCAAAAGGATATAAACGGTGGAGAAAAAGGGTGCAAGGGAGAGTAACTAAACATATTAAGAAATGTGATCATAAACCTAGCCGTTTTGAAGGACCGTGGTAAGGGTATAAGTGATAAGTAGTTACTCAAGAGATTTTCACTATAATAAATAATTATTATAGAAGGAAAAGCGAAATGATAAAGGGCATTGATAATGAAAGTATTTTAGCGGCTATTTGTAAAAATAGCTATAACTCTATTCTTATCACAGATGCTAATCTTGATCTGCCAGGCCCTAAAATAGTCTATGTCAATGAAGCTTTTACAAAAACTACAGGATATACACTTGAAGATCTTCATGGAAAAACACCTAGAATACTTCAGGGGAAAGAAACTGATCCAAAAGTTTTACAAGAGTTGAAATCAAAGTGCCAGCAGGGGAAAGATTTTGCAGGAAGTAATATCAATTATGCAAAAGATGGTTCAATATACCATGTGGAGTGGAACATCTCTCCCATTAAAAACTCCCAAGGAAAGATAACCCACTTTATATCAATACAGAGAAATATTACCCATGAAGTGGAAACAATATATACACTTCAAAAGATTATAGACCAGCAAAAAAATATTATAATTATCACAGATGGGTTAAAGTTAAACTATGTGAACCAATCATTTAAAAACTTTTTTGGAGTGGAAAGCTTAGAGGAGTTTTTAACTCAAGATGATTGTATCTGTTCACGATTTAGTGAAATTGAAGGTTTTTATTATCGAAAAACAGAAGATGAAAACTGGATAAAAGCATTGCAAAATCTCTCAAGTGAAAAAAGAATAGTAAGCATGCAAGATGAAAATTTTGTTCCTCATGGTTTTTTTGTGGGTATTGATGATTTTGGAGATAATAAAGATATTATCACTTTTACAGATATCACGGAAAGTATTGGTGAAAAAAGAACTTTAAAGCATAAAGCGTATCATGACCATTTAAGTGGTGCATTTAATAGAGAGTTTATATATGACCATTTTGAGCACTATAAGCAAGAGGCATATAAAAATGGCACCTATTTAGGTTTAATTATATTTGATATTGATCATTTTAAACATGTGAATGATACTTATGGACATAATGTTGGAGATAAGGTGATACAAAAAATAGCTACTATCACAAAAGAAACAACCAGAGCGAGTGATTATCTCATAAGGTGGGGTGGAGAAGAGTTTGTAGTGCTTGCCCAAGTAAAGGTTATAGAGCAAATTGAAACAGTAGCAGAGCATATTAGAGTAGCGATAGAAAATGATTCATTTGACCCTGTCCCTCAAGTTACTGCAAGCTTTGGAATCGCTTTAAGTGAGAAAGAAGAGACTTTAGAAGCACTTGTAAAAAAAGCGGATGATGCACTCTATAGAGCAAAAAATGAGGGGCGAAATAAAGTGGTAAGAGCAAAAAGATAAACTAAAAAAGCTTATCTTTTAAAGTATCGTGAGCTACGGCGGGTTTTCCCGTCCAGCTTTGGAAAATTTGGCATGCT
>JAGYNS010000165.1 GCA_018399655.1 Campylobacterales bacterium | reverse complement strand
TAGCAGTTACTAGACCACTAGTGTATGCTCAAGGGGGTTTGGCGATCTTAAGTGATAGTAAAAAAGATTTTTCTAAAGGGATAGATCTTGTAACAGATTCATCAATCGGTAAAATAGCGATCGCCAATCCTGATACCGCACCGTATGGAAAAGCAGCACTAGAAGCATTAAAAAATGCCAAGCTTTTAGATAAAGTAGAAAAAAAGTTTGTCTATGCAGAGTCTATTTCGCAAACTGTGTCCTATACAGTAACTGCTGCAGATATGGGATTTATCGCAAAGTCATCTTTGTATAGTCCTAAAATGAGCCAATATAAAAAAGGGATCCACTGGAGTGAAGTTGATCCAAAGCTTTATACCCCTATCAATCAAGGGATAGTATTGCTTCAAAATGGTCAAAAAAACAGTGAAGCGGCTGCATTTTATACATTTATGCTTAGTCCAAAAGCAAAACAGATATTAGAAGAGTTTGGATACATAGTGCCATGATTGAAGCGAAAGTTATTCAAATAGAAAATTGCGATAGCTTACATATCGTAAAGTTTGACTTTTTAGGTCAAACTTTATCTATGATGAGTTTGGAGCTTGATAGAGCTATTGAAGTGGGGACGAGAGTTTTATTGCAAGTAAAACCCTCCCATGTAGCTATTGGAAAAAATATCAGTGGAGAGCTAAGCTATAGCAATCAACTCAAAGCAGAAATTCTCTTTGTAGAAAATGGTACACTTCTAAGTAGTCTTAGACTTCAAATAGGAGAAAACAGTATTTTGGAGTCTATCATCACACACAATTCATCGCAAAAAATGGATCTAAAAATAGGTGATGAAGTGACCGCTTTAATCAAAGCGAGTGAACTTTCTATTGCAAAGGTGTTATGATGTTAGAGATTTTATCACATTTAGAATTTGAGCCATTTTGGCTTTCATTTAAGCTTGCAGGGGTTACTACTTTGATACTTTTTGTTCTGTGTGTTCCACTAGCTTGGTGGCTTAGTCAAACCAAATCAAAAAGTAAACCAATCGTTGAGGCGATCACGGCATTGCCAATCGTTTTACCCCCATCGGTTCTTGGGTTTTATGTATTGATTGCATTGTCGCACAACTCCCCAATAGGGACATTTTTTGATGAAACTTTTGGGATAAAATTGGTGTTTAATTTCACAGGGCTTGTGGTAGCTAGCTGTTTTTACTCTTTGCCTTTTATGGTGCAACCTTTGCAAAGTGGATTTGAAAGTATCAATAAAAATATGCTAGAAGCCAGCTACATAAGTGGAAAAAGTAAGATTGAGACGATCATAAAAGTAGCTATTCCAAATATAAAACCAGCTTTGATGACTGCTATTATAGTAACCTTTGCCCACACTGTTGGGGAGTTTGGAGTGGTTTTAATGGTGGGTGGATCTATCCCAGGAGAGACCAAAGTAGCCTCAGTAGCTATTTATGAATTTGTGGAAGTTATGGACTATAAAGCAGCTCATATCTATAGTGCGATTATGTTGATCATTAGCTTTTTAGTACTTTTAAGCGTGTATATTTTTAATGGCAAGATGAAAAAAGTTGGAATTTAAAGTGATACGAAATATAAAAGCTTTTTTTGGTGGTGGAGCTATAGGAGTGCTTGGAGGTTTAGTGGGACTAGGTGGAGCAGAGTTTCGTTTGCCGTTACTTATTACAATTTTTAGTTTTACTGCTTTAAGTGCGGTGATACTCAATAAGGCGATGAGTCTTATAGTGGTTGGGTTTTCTTTGGTTTTTAGAAGTTCTGAGATCTCTTTTACACTTTTGATGCAACATAGTGATATTATATTTTCTATGCTTTTAGGAAGTGTGATAGGGGCTTGGTTTGGTGCTGGGATTGCTGTGAAACTCAAAAGCGAGATGTTGTATAAAGTGATAGGTTTTTTGCTTCTGTTTATCGCTTTGGTTTTGGTATATGAACACTACATTTTAATCAATACAGGAGCACTTTTTGAAAACAATATGATGGTGCTTTTAAGCGGTGTGATTGTTGGATGTGGTATTGGTGTAGTGGCAGCTATTTTAGGAGTAGCTGGTGGAGAGTTATATATCCCTGCAATTATTCTTATTTATGGCGTAGATATCAAGCTTGCTGGGAGCTTATCCTTAGCTATATCACTTCCTACAATGCTCGTGGCATTTTTTAGATATTCACAAGATGAGAGCTTTAAGATACTTTTTGCAAATAAAGTCTTTATATTGGTGATGGGATTAGGCTCTATTATAGGGGCATTTTGTGGTGCGATGTTGTTAGGGGTTGTCTCAAATGATATTTTAATACCATTACTTTGTATGATATTGCTTCTGTCTTCATATAAAATGTACAAACATAAAGAGGTTCAAAGATGATAAAAATAGATATAAATAAAACGCTTCATGGAGCGAATGGGGATATGGAGTTACAGGTTGATTTAAAGATAAATCAAGGGGATTTTGTAGCCCTTGCAGGTCAAAGCGGAAGTGGAAAAACGACACTTTTACGGATATTAGCAGGGCTAGAAGTTTCAAGCGGAATTATAAAAGTGGGAGATGAGATTTGGCAAGATGAAAAAACAACTCTCAAACCTCAAAAAAGAAAAATCGGATTTGTTTTTCAAGAGTATGCACTTTTTCCAAATATGAGCGTAGAGGAAAACTTGCTTTATGTTCAAAAAGATCAAAAGCTTTGTGATCATCTACTTGATATTACAGGATTAAGTGAGCTTAAAAATAGATTGCCAAACACCTTAAGTGGTGGACAAAAACAAAGAGTGAGTCTTTGTCGTGCGATGATGAATAGACCAAAGCTTTTACTTATGGATGAGCCACTCTCAGCTCTTGATCCAGCTCTTCGTACAAAGCTTCAAAATGAGATATTAATGTTGCACAAAGAGTTTGGAACCACTACTATTATGGTAAGTCATGATCCAAGTGAGATATATAGGCTTTCCAATCGTGTGGTTATGCTTCATCTAGGGGAAATTATCAAAGATGGAACCCCAAAAGAGGTGCTACTGCAAACAAGCGGTTCTCAAAAATTCTCTTTTGAAGGAGAACTTTTAGATATAGTCAAAGTAGATGTAATCTATGTGGCAATAGTCTCTATTGGTCAACAGCTTGTAGAGATAGTTGTAAGTAGTGAAGAGAGAGAAAAACTTGAAATCGGACAAGTAGTAAGAGTAGGGACAAAAGCTTTTAGTCCAAATATTTTGATTTGATCTATTGAGGGGGTTGATTTATGATAAAAGTTGAGATACTAGACAGTGGCAGAAAAGCTGGTACTTTAGCCTTTGATGGTCAAAAATATAGCTTTACTAAGAATCTCTTTT
>JAGYNS010000164.1 GCA_018399655.1 Campylobacterales bacterium | reverse complement strand
CCACACAAGTGAAGCTTTTTGTAAAATTAGTGGGTATAAAAAAGAGGAACTTATAGGAAAGTCTCACAATATCATTCGTCACAAAGATATGCCAAAAGAGGCATTTAGTTATCTTTGGGGAGAGCTTAAAAAACGGAAAAAAGTCAACCTAGAAGTGAAAAATAGAACAAAAGATGGTGGGTACTACTGGGTTGATGCTGAGATAGCACCTGATTATGACAAAGAGGGGAGTTTGATCGGTTATGTAGCAGTTCGTGATGAGATTACTGCCAATAAAGATATTGAGGAGATTCAAAAAGAGATTATTTTTACCATGGGTTCTATTGGGGAGAGTCGAAGTAAAGAGACAGGAAATCATGTCAAAAGAGTAGCTGAGTACTCCTATCTTTTAGCTATTTTGTACGGTATTCCAAAACAAGAAGCTGAGATACTAAGACAAGCAAGTCCAATGCACGATATAGGGAAAGTAGCAATTCCAGATTCTATTTTAAATAAACCTGGAAAACTCACACCTACAGAGATGGTGGTGATGCAAGATCATGCTATAAAGGGGTATGATATGTTGAAAGTTTCAAGTCGAGTACTTCTAAAAACCGCTTCTACTATAGCATTAGAACACCATGAAAAATGGGATGGGAGTGGATATCCAAAAGGACTTCAAGGGGAGCAGATACATATCTATGGACGAATCACTGCACTTGCTGATGTGTTTGATGCATTAGGAAGTGATAGATGCTACAAAAAAGCGTGGGATGACAAAAAGATATTTGACTTTTTTAAAGAGCAAAAAGGGAAACATTTTGATCCAAAACTAGTAGATCTGTTTTTTGATAATATAAAAGAGTTTTTAGCAATAAGAAAAAGGTATAGGGATAATTTTGCAGGATAAAAAGTATATTTTATTTGATAATGATGGGGTTTTAGTAGAAACGGAAGTGTGGTACTATGAAGCAAGCAAAAGAGCACTCAAAGAGTTTTTTAACTATTCTGTAGAGTTTGATGAGTATATGGGGATCATGACAAGTGGTGGTGGCGTATGGTCGGTGATCAAAGATGCCACACAAGAGCAAATAGAAAAAGCCAGAACCCAAAGAAACTTTTACTATCAAGAGTATCTTCATACAAAAAACTTAGTCATAGATGGGGTTCATGATGTTTTAAATACGCTTTCAAAAAAATATAAAATGGCTATCATTACCACCTCAAGAAGAGTTGATTTTGAGATTATTCATCAAAATAGAGGGATTGTAGATCATATGGAGTTTGTACTATGTGAAGGGGAGTATCCAAGAGCAAAACCACACCCAGATCCCTATCTCAAAGGGTTAGAGATATTTGGATCACAAAAAAAACAAGCGATCGTCATAGAAGACTCCCAAAGGGGTCTTATCTCTGCCAATAAAGCAGGGCTTGATTGTATCATTGTTCACAATGAGTTCACCAAAACACAAGACTTCTCAACCGCTACGATGAAGATCAAGAGTATCGAACAACTTTTAGATAAGCTCATCACTTAAGGTTTCACCAAACTCCCAAAAAAGTCTATGGAGGACTTTTTTATCTTTTACCTTACTGTCAAGCTCATCATAGTCTTCATTGAACTTCTCAATATAGTCAAAAATATCAGTAAGTGCTCCTAATGGATTGATGGAGTATTTTTCACTTTTCAGTGCTGCTTTGATGATCTTCTCATCAAACATATCAGTTTTTTTCAAAATACTCATATCGTATCGAACTGCATTGGTCACATACTCTAAATCCCCATGAAACTCTTTGCAAAGATTGTCAAAGCATCCAAGACGACTTACAAACCGCTTGTCGTGCATAAGGTCTCTATCGATATATCGTAAAATTTTTTGTTTCATATCATGATCAAAAGTGTAGTTCATAATATCGATGATGAAGTATTTGTTTCGTCGTAAATTTGTAGCAAATCTTAGGTTTTCAATATTTCTTGTTGTTGCCATCAAGGCTATTTCGTGGTCAATTTGAAATTTTGGTGGCATATATTCTAGTATGGGCGTTTTATATTTTGTAGGATCATCTATATTTTCCTCTTGAGCTGCCGCTAAAAGAGCAAGCTCTCTGCTTGCTTTGAGAGTAGAGTCAAGGTAGATATAGGTTCTATTGAATTTAACTATTGCATTTTTAGCAAACTCAAAATCATTAAGTAGTTTTTTATCAATTTGTTGCAGTATATCTTCCCCCAAACCATTTTGTATGTGATGATTCCACATATCTTTTTTTGCTTCATTTTGAGGTGAAATTGACTGGGATGTGACCCCTAAAAGGCGGATCATAATATGCTTGTGGGAAAAATACTCATAAGGTATGGCAGCTAAGAGAAGCTTTTTTTCTTGCCAATATTTAACGCTATCAAATACTGAATCAATAATTTGTGTCAAAGGAAACCTTTATAGATCTATATTTTTTGTACACTTATCTTAATATATTCCACCTAATTTTTCTATTAAAATATCATTGTGATCAACAAATCTATCACACTTTTTTCCACCTAAGTTGTAACAAATCTGTTGCCATTTTTTGGTATGTCCCCCATTTGTTTTTGTAAAATCACCAAAATAAAACATCATCGCATGGGCATATTCATGTGGTAAAACAGAATCTATCATATATTGTTTATTCTCTTGAAATCGCTTTTTATTGAGAAATATTTTAATAACACCTTGCTTGTAACTTGCTAGTCCATAAAGATTGTTTGGAAGCTGATCTTCTATAATGATTGGAAAATTAACTTTAACATTGTAGATAGTATAGATTTTATTTTTTAAAAACTGCTCTTTATTTTGAAGCTCTTGTAGAATCTCTTTTGAGAGCGGATTTTGTTGAAATTGTTGATCTTTTACAAATACAATCACAAATAAAACAAGCGATACAAAAGTGAGTAAAAAAAATGTTCTGTAAATAGTTTGCATAATAGAGAAATTATAGCAAAACTTTAATTATTAAAGTGATAAAATTGCCATTAAATTTTATACAAAGGCTAGGGTATTGGTTATGGAGAAAAAAGGAATTTTAATAATAGGGGCTGGAGGAGTAAGTACCGTTGCTACAGTAAAGTGTGCGATGAATATAGATACATTTGAAACAATCACACTCGCAAGTAGAACAATAGGTAAATGTGAACAAATTCAACAAATCGTCAAAGAAAAAACTGGCGTTGATATCGCTATAAAACAACTAGATGCAAATAAGACTGAAAATATTATTGCACTTATAAAAGAGCTTAATCCTAAAGTGGTACTTAATGTGGCGTTGCCATATCAAGATTTGACCATCATGGATGCGTGTAGTGCCACAGATACA
>JAGYNS010000163.1 GCA_018399655.1 Campylobacterales bacterium | reverse complement strand
TATAACTTTGTTTGACAACTATATCTTTTTTCTGTTCACTTAGCGTATCACCGAATATAAAATCGAGATTTGCTTTTGCGATTTTTCGATGTTCTTTATCGATTGTATAAACTACAGGTACTAGCATATCCAATAATTTTTTAGCAAATTTTTTAGGCATTGCCAATATAATAAACTTGAAAAATTTATACAATAAATAGTAGAGATAATCCACTACACAAACCTAATTGTCAAATCTACAGGGGATTTTATTTTGTCAAGTTCATTGTCTATGAGGTAGTGCTTTTTAGTGGTGGTGATATTTAAAAACTCTTTTTCAAGGGTGTATTCATACTTTGCACAGCTAAACTCACTGTTTAGAGTAATGTTTAATGTCATCATAAAATTGATCCACTGAACTACTTTTAGTGGTGGAAGGAGTTTTTCAAACTCTTTGATATCAGATTCTTTTGGTAATGATTTTTTAGAAAACTTTGAAACTATTGCTATAAGTGTTTTATCTTGATGAGAAAATTTATAATTCAATCCATGTATTATATACCAAAAGGAGTTTTCTTGGGTTTTATAGTAGTTCAAAGAAAGTCCCACAAGCTGAAGTTTTGAGGCGATTACTAAGATTGATCGATATTTTGGATCAAGTTTGTGGAGTGGCTGTAAAACATCAAAAATTTCTTTTGCATTGTTTCCTAAATAGGCACTTTGTTTTTTATCTTCAATAAATCTGTCTAATAAGCTTCGAACACTTATATTAAAATTTGCTGGAAACTTATGGTTTGTAGTTCGCAATAGGTCACAAAGATAGACACCTTCTCTTACCCCAACACCACTTGTGATCACTTTTTTCACTTCAAAATATTCTAAAATAGTTTTTAGGATAAATGTCCCAGTGGTAATAGTATCAAATCTATCTTTTCTTATGGCAAATTTTTTGAGCTCTTTTGGTGTTTGTGCTTTTATAATCTTTTCAAATAGTGAGATATTGTTTTTCACATCATACTCAAATCCATGTAATATATCTAAAGGATAATCCTCTTTTTTTATAATGGAGCGACTTAACGCTCGTGCAGTACCACCTAAAGCAACAGCCACCTCAAAAGATTGATCTATTTGATTTAATTGTGAGATGATATATTTTTTCGCTCCTTCAAAGTCATTTTTGTTGAAGTAAAGCTCTTTTATTCGGACTGTTCCTATATCTAAGGAGATGGTTTTTTCTATAATATGTTCTTTGACAAAAGCAAGCTCTGTGCTTCCACCACCAATATCGATGGTGGTAAATGTATCACTATTAAGTAAATTTAACGCAGCAACTCCACCATAGTACGCTTCTTTTTCCCCATCAATTATTTTAATATGTAGTTTTAACCCTTTGGCGACTCTATTTAAAAACTGATTTGAATTGGGAGCATCTCTTAGTGCTGATGTAGCGACACAAAGTATTTTTCTGGCTTTAAGATTTTTGGCGATATTGATAAAAGATTCGAGTGCGTCATAGGCTCTTTGCATCGGCACTTCTTGAAGGGTTCCATTGTGTTCGTAAGACCCTTCACTAATTTTCACTTTTATTTTAGATTCATTAAGCAGATGAAAAGCAAAACGGCTTGTTTTTTCAAACACAACCATCCTTGTGGAGTTTGATCCAATGTCAATGATGGCTGTTACTTTAGACATTTAGTCCTCTTTATTTATTTGATCAAACTTAAACTGAAGCTCTTCCATAGTTTCTTGATTATCTGGGTCAAGCACAATACAATCAACAGGGCAAACCTCAATACACTGTGGCTCATCAAAGTGTCCAACACACTCTGTACATAAATCTGGATCTATAAGGTATATTGGATCTCCCTCTTCGATAGCAAAATTTGGACACTCTTCTCTACACGCATCACATGCGATACATTCATCAGTTATCATTAAAGACATATTAAGACTTCCTACAATTAAATTTTAATTGGATTTATAACCTAATTTTCTTTAATTGTATCTAAAACTAACTAGCAAGTTCGTTATCACTAAAAACATCTTCTCTTATATTTCTTTTTTTCACATAATTGTTGAGTCCTATATGATTGTTATAGCCTAGTACTTTTGCTATTTTTCTCACACTTAAACCCAAAGATAATAATTCTTCTATTTTATCTCTTTGTTCATCAAACTTTGATTTTTGGATTGTCCCTTTTGGTTTTCCTAAAGATATTCCATCTAATTTTCTAGCAGTAAGAGCTTCTTTTGTTCGTAACGACATCAACTCTTTTTCAAGATTGATAGTCATTTTGATAACTCCTAAAATCATTTGAGTGATCATATCATCTTTGGCTACAAAATCAAGTTTTTGATTGATACTGATAATTCTTACTTCATGCTCAAGTAAAAACTTTATATTTTCTAGTATCAAAGCAGTTGTTCTACCAAATACATTGATATCGTATACAACTACTACACAGCCAGCTTTACACGATAGTAAGGTCTTTTTTATATTTTGTTCATCTTCAGGGAGATTTACCTCCACTTCAATATTTCTATCAAGTTGTAGATTGTTTTGCTTGATATATCTTGCGATCTCCAAAGCTTGTGTATCTGTATACTCATCATTATTTTTGTTCACTCTTATAAAACTTACAACTTTTTCCATAACTTATCCTTTTATAGTTTGTATAAATAAAATTAAAATTATAGTACAAATTTACTAATTTTAACTTCAAAACTTATACAAAATGATATACTAAAATAGCTTAAACTAAAATTAAGAAATGTTAATATTTCTAATATTTATTTTCTCAAGTGAATTTATGGTAAAATCATATCTATAATAAAAAAGGTATATGGATGACAGATCAAAGAAAGATAGTTGTAGGGATTACAGGTGCTTCAGGGGTGCATCTAGGATTAAAGCTGATAAGTTTGATACCTAAGCAGATTCAAGTATTAGCGGTGGTATCAAAAAGTGCTTTATATACTTTAGATAAAGAACAAAATCAAAAAGCTCTCCCACAGGGTTCAAATATCACTTACTTTGATGATAGTGATCTAGCGTCTGCTATATCTTCTGGTTCATATAAAACAGACGGCTTTATAATCGTTCCTTGTAGTATGAATACTTTAGCAAAGTGTGCATGTGGTATAAGCGATACACTTATCACAAGAGTTTTTGGGGTGATGCTTAAAGAGAAAAGAAAAATAGTCTTAGCTCCTAGAGAGATGCCTTTTAATACCATTCAATTAGAAAATATGACAAAGCTTTCAAATTTAGGTGTAGTGATAGCACCACCTGTCATAGGGTATTATAGTGAACAACAAACTTTAGAGCAGATGGAAGATTTTCTTATTGGTAAATGGTTTGATATGTTAAATATTGAACATACACT
>JAGYNS010000162.1 GCA_018399655.1 Campylobacterales bacterium | reverse complement strand
AAGAGAGCTTTGCTCATGATGATGAAGTAGGGTTTGAATATATTACACCTGATTATGAGACAAAGGAGACAAAGGCACTTTTTCCAAAAGGTACTATTTGTATATTTGTACTCCCTGGAGCCAATGAGGGATACAGAGTCAATATATCTGTGTGTCATTCAGAAGATAGATACAGCAAGATAGCTTCTTGTAAAGTATGTAGCTACGAGGGAGCACACAAAGTCTCTCGCTTTATTTATGAGTGTTTTTATGGGGAAGACGCGATGGGATAAAATTTTACTTTGCTACTACCCGAACAATCATGTTTGCTACACCAAAAGCTTATAAACTACACTAATTTATAAGGTTTTCCACAATACAGGGCTTTAAAGCCCCTCCAAGCACACCACCAAAAATAAAACCCCATAAAACATCCCTAAACAAGGAGAAATTATAAGGAAAAGGACATGAAACCAAAATCTAAAAGAAAAACACCCAAACGGATAAAAGAGTCTATAGGTGAAGTTGAATATAAAAAGTTAATGAGTGCAATAAGAGGTGATGAGTCACTTCGCCCTAACACAAGAGATAATCTACTTCGAGCTTTTACCATTCTTTACTTTACAGGTCTTCGACTTAATGAGTTGCAAGAGATGACACTTGTTCATATTAAAGAGCTGCTAGATGATGGAGAAACAAAGCTACTGCTACCAAAAACCAAAAGTGAGAGAAAACTCTTCGCAGGCGATGAATTTAAAAAGCAGCTCAAAAAGCTCTTCATCATAACAGCCGACACCGACTTGCACATCAAGGTCATAAGCAAAGGCAGCAGCCAAACTAAAAGAGATGGGATCCATCCACTCACATTTATAGCACAAGTCAATGATGTGATGAAATCTATCTTAGGAGCTGGTTATACAAGCCACAGTTTCAGACAAGGTCTCATAACCCAAATGGGAGCAAAAGGCATCAATGCAAAAATCATCTCAAAGTTCATAGGTCATAGCGATGTAAAAACCACTATGGGGTATATCAAACCAACTGATGAAGATGTCAAAGGAGCGATGATACGATGAGTAAAATTGGATATATCAAAGCATCGTTAAAAGAGGATATTGAAGAACAATCAGAATCCCTCATCGCTATAGGGTGCTCTAAAATCTATGTAGAACCAAAAGAGAATCTCAACTACAAGAACAAAGCAACGCTAGCAAAAGTGATTGAGACACTCCATAGTGGTGATACTCTCATAGTGACAAGGTTATCAATCCTCTCAAGCAGCGTTCAAGCGCTCTTAGAGATTATGTTTACCCTTGAAGAGAAGCATATCATCTTAGAAGCTGCCAAACAGCAGTTTATCTCCAACAGTAGCTATAGCCTCGAAGAACTACTACTCTATCTGAGTGAGTTCATAGAGGATATAAGAGTGGAGAAACAAGCTTATGGCATAGACAGAACAAAACAAGGGGGCAAAAGATTAGGACGACCGCCAAAGCTTACAGCTAAGGAAGTGCTAAAAGCAATAGAGATGAAACGAAATAACACTTCACAACAAGTCGCCAATAGGCTTAGAGTGGCTAGAAGTACCCTTTATCGTTCTATTGCTAAGGTTAGGGAGAGTGCATAGAGGTAGGTGCTGGAGTGGGTAGTTTCACTCTGGCACTATTTTTTATTAGTTTTTTTCAAGAATGGTTTTTTTAATCAATGTGTCTATTTGTTTTTCAGATACAGTATCTAGATCACTTTTATCATAAATATACATAAGGTAGAGCTTGTTATCAATTAGTTTTAAATATGAAATAAGCCTATATCCAGCACTTTTACCACTTTTTTTATCGCTATTAGCGATACGTACTTTGAAAATGCCATTACCTAAATTTGTACCCAAATGTTCTGTAGTTTGAATACTTTGCACAAATTCTTCACAATCAGTCTCTATATTTTTAAATCGTTTTTGAAGTTTCTTTATGGATTTAGCAAAAGTATCAGTTTCCTCGATAATAACACCAAGAAGAGAACTCAAGCGACAGTCCTTATTTTTTTAGTTCTTCCTTGTTCTATATCATCAAGCGAACAAATTATATCTCTCTCTATTTCTTTTAGTTTCTTCTCTTCCTCTTGTTTCTCAATTTTTACAGCTTTTTTAGGAAGTATTTCTAAAAAGGAAATGATTTTATCAAAATAGTCATCTTGAATTTTTAAAGTCACAGTTTTCATCAGTAAACTCCTTTTCTTTATAATCTTGAACAATTATACCAAAACAAAGCTCTAAATCATCTCAACTCTCTGTTTAGTCACCTTTCCAATAGCTTAAAAACACACCATCTTGCCAGCTATATGCCAGCCAATTTTTTAGTACAATCTTGCTAAATCAAGAGTGTCTTAAGTTAGGAAGAGTGTATAGAAACAAGTGCTAAAGTAGGTGGTTTTACTCTGGCACTGTTTTATCTTTTTATTATATTATGTAGTAGCAACTTTTTTAAAGTTAATCTCAAGTTTAAAACCAACAGCATTAGCATAGTCTATAATGGTTGCAAAATTTGGAAGATGTTTTGAGCTAAGACTTTCTAATCTTGAGATGTTGCTTTTTTTTGTTTGAAGTAATTCAGCAACATCACCTTGCGTCAAATTAGCAGCTATGCGTGCCTTAATCATTTGTGACTTTAGTTCATAGATAGGCTGTAGCTCATCATATTCATTGCGTACACCTTCTCTTTGAAGTGCTTTTTCTTTAAATGCTTTAAATGTAGGTCTATTTTTCATTTTCAATATCCTTTTTACGAGTTAATGCTATTTTTAACTCTCTCTTAGGTGTCTTCTGTGTCTTTTTTATAAAAGAGTGAAGTATGACAATAACTTTTCCATCTGTGTAGCAGAACAAACTTCTACCTATTCCTTCTTGACCTTTTGCCCTTACTTCAAATAAGCCTTCTCCTAACGAGTCAGTATAAGGCTTTCCTAGGTTCGGTCCATTATCTTCAATCATCTCGAATATGTGTAACAGTTTTGCTAAAATCTTATCAGGGAACTCAAGAGTTTCTTGTTCAACCTTATCATTGTAAAAAAGTATTTGCCATTTCATAAGTTGATTATATCAAAGATGATAACTTTAGTCAATGGTTTAAATTTGTATTTAGCTCTATGTCCACCTTTCAAATAGCTTAAAAACACACCACCTTGCCAGCTATATGCCAGCCAGCTTTTTAATGCAATATTCCTTAGTATAGAGCTTCATAGAGTGCCATTCATTCATTTTTTAATTCATTATCTGCCAGCTATATGCCAGCAAGAAAATAAGAGATAAAATTACCAATATTAGATAAAACTTTCATATCCTCGTAATTAAGGGCTTTATAGAGGTTAAAAAGAGCTAAAATACCTGTTTTGTTGGCTTAG
>JAGYNS010000161.1 GCA_018399655.1 Campylobacterales bacterium | reverse complement strand
TCTCCAGTCATTGGCCAAAGTATCCTGTGCAAATCCTACTAGATACTCTTTTGCATCTAAAAGTATTGTGGTAAATAAAAAAATTAAAAGGTATCTCATCTTTACTCTTTTTTGTTTAAATAGTTCTATATTTTATAATTTAATAGCTTAAAAGGTTTCAATAAATTAAAAATTACGATTCATTGAGATATTAGAGAAGATTTGTTACAATCTTGAAATTTTTACAATCAAGGATTTTGGATGACAATTGTTACAGGAGCAACCACTGCTTTAATAACACCTTATAAAAACGGAAAGCTTGATGAACAAGCTTACGCTAAACTCATTGAACGACAATGCAAAAATGGGATTGATGCGGTTTGTCCTGTAGGGACAACTGGGGAAAGTGCCACTTTAACTCATGGTGAACATAAAAGATGTATCGAAATTGCTGTTGAAGTGACAAAAAACCTCAATACAAAAGTACTTGCTGGAGCTGGAAGCAACTCAACAGCAGAAGCTGTAGAGATAGCAAAGCATGCAAGAGATTGTGGAGTAGATGCTCTTTTTTCTGTAACTCCATATTACAATAAACCTACCCAAGAGGGGCTTTTCCAGCACTATAAAACAATAGCTGATGCAGTGCCTGAAATTGGTGTCATGGTTTACAATGTTCCAGGAAGAACAGGTGTTGATATCTTAGCAGATACTGTTATACGGCTTTTTGATGAGTGTGAAAATATTTATGGTATTAAAGAAGCTACAGGAAGTTTAGGACGAACTATAGAATTAGTATCTCAAAGACCTGATCTTAAAGTACTTAGTGGTGAAGATGCTATTGATTATCCAATCCTTTCAAGTGGGGGTGCAGGGATCACTTCAGTCACTGCAAATTTGCTTCCTGATCTTAAAAGTGCACTTGTACACGCTACATTAAACGGTGAACACGAAAAAGCAAAAGAGTTGAGTAATAAACTATTTGATATCAATACTGTTTTATTTTGCGAGAGTAACCCAATCCCTATAAAAGCAGCGATGTATATAGCAGGACTTATAGACACTCTTGAGTATAGACTCCCTTTAACTCCCCCAAGTAGAGAGAATATGAAAAAGATTGAAGAGGTTATGAAACGATATCATATCGTAAAATAGTATGTATACAATAACCGCTATTTTACTTTTTTTTCTCATTGCTGTTTTTGGCACTTTATTATATTTTCGATCAAAAAAAGCAAGACTAGCAAGCCTAGAAGAGGGGATCTGCCCTCTTTGTGATGCTCAACCTACAAAGTTCACCGACCCAAACACCAATACCACTTTTTTTCAAAAACCTATTGAGGAAAATATTTTACGAAAGCACGGATGTAGTGGCACTATGGAGGTAGAATTTATTTGCAAAAAATGTGGACTCAAAGAGGTACATACTGTATACGGAAGAGGCTGTGGACTATAAATTTCCTTTAATATTTTAAACTTGACAAAGATAGACTAAAGTGTTATAATATTATTAGCACTTGAATAAAAAGAGTGCCAATATAAAATTTTAAAGGATTTATAAATGTCAAACAATATTTTTGAAAAACTCACAAACCAGATGCAAGAAACACTTGAATCTTCAGTGTCCCTTGCACTTCATAATAAAAATAGTGAAGTTGAAGTGGTCCATATCTTATGGGCACTTTTAACAAATACAAACAGTGTACTCAATCAACTTCTCAATAAAATGAATGTTGATAAAACAGCTATTGAACTAGAGGTAAAAAGTGTAGCTGGAAAACTTCCCACTTCAAGCTCTGTATCAAAAGAAAATATTAAAATAGGAAGAAATGCTGTAGATAGCTTAAACAATGCAAGTGGCCTCATGGCAAGTAGTGGAGATAGCTTTTTAGCAGTAGATACTTGGATCATAGCAAACCTAAAGCTGCAAGTTTTTAAAGATGTTTTAGGAAAGTATATCGATCTTGCTGAAGTAAAAAAAGAGCTTGAATCAATTCGAGGAGGAGCGAAAGTTGATAGTCAAAGTAGCGATGACAATCTTGAAGCACTTTCAAAATATGGAATTGATCTTAATCTCAAAGCGAGCGAAGGGAAACTTGACCCAGTGATTGGAAGAGATGAGCAGATCAGTCGTATGATGCAAATTTTGATACGAAAAACCAAAAATAATCCAATCTTGCTAGGGGAACCAGGTACTGGGAAAACTGCCATTGCAGAAGGATTAGCTCAAAGAATCGTTGACAAAGATGTCCCTACAAGTTTACAAAATAAAAAAGTAGTAGCTCTTGATATGTCTGCACTTATTGCAGGGGCAAAATATCGAGGGGAGTTTGAAGATAGACTCAAAGCGGTTATCAAAGAGGTACAAAAAGCGGGAAATATTATCCTTTTTATTGATGAGATCCATACTATAATTGGAGCTGGAGCTGCTGAAGGGTCAATGGATGCAGCGAATATTTTAAAACCAGCACTGTCGCGTGGAGAACTTCACACAATAGGAGCTACTACACTTAAAGAGTACAGAAAATATTTTGAAAAAGATGCAGCGATGCAAAGGAGGTTTCAGCCAGTTAATGTCAATGAGCCTAGTGTCAATGAAGCGTTACAAATACTTCGAGGGATCAAAGAGAAGCTTGAAACCCACCACAATGTAACCATCAACGATAGTGCACTAGTAAGTGCTGCAAAACTGAGCGATAGATATATCACTGATAGATTTTTGCCTGATAAAGCAATTGACTTGATTGATGAAGCAGCGGCTGAGCTAAAGATGCAAATTGAGTCTGAGCCTATGCCACTTTCCACCACTAAAAGAGCCATAAGTACTTTAGAGGTGGAAAAAGAAGCTTTAAAGATGGATAAATCTGTTTCAAATAAAGCTAGACTTGAAGAGATTGAAAAAGAGTTAAGTGATCTTAAAGAGCAACAAAGAAATCTTGAAACGCAGTTTAACAATGAAAAAGAGACCTTCAACTCAGTCTCAATGATTAAAACGCAAATAGATGAATTAAGAGGGAAAGCGGAAAGAGCAAAAAGAGAGAGCAAATATGAAGAGGCTGCAAGTATAGAATACGGTCAGATCCCAGAACTTGAAGCAAAAATCAAAGAAAATGAAGCCAAATGGGAGAAGATGACAGAATCGGGAACCTTACTGAAAAACTTTGTGGATGAAGAATCTATTGCAAGTATTGTAAGTAGATGGACAGGGATCCCAGTCAATAAGATGCTAAAAGATGAAAAACAAAGAATCTTAGAAGTAGAAAATGTTCTCAAAAAAGATGTGATCGGTCAAGATGAAGCTTTAAAAGCGATCTCTCGAGCCATCAAGCGAAACAAAGCAGGATTGAGTGATGAAACTAGACCAATAGGGAGCTTTATGTTTCTTGGACCTACAGGAGTAGGGAAAACAGAATCGGCAAAAACCCTTGCACGATT
>JAGYNS010000160.1 GCA_018399655.1 Campylobacterales bacterium | reverse complement strand
AACGGGAAATAGTTATGATAGATTTGTTGTATTTGGAGAAAACAGCTATTTTAAAGCAGGAAGAAGTGTAGCTACTAGAACAAATCACAACATCAACCCAAAATATATCATTGAATCGAGCAATACAAACTCTTACGCAAAAAATGTCAAATACAAAAATTATTATTATGAAGTGGGTCCTTTAGCACGAGCGATGATCAATAAAACAGCTTTGATAAAAGATGCCCATAGAAGATACAAGGATTCTATGTTTAGTAGAATCTTAGCAAGAGTTTGTGAGATCCCTCAGCTTTTGCTCCATAGTAAAAAACTTCTACAACAGCTTGATCTTGATCAACCCTCTTTTATCCAACCAAATATTCCTATCGACCAACTAAGTAGTTCTGGAACATCCTGTGTAGAAGCAGCTCGTGGATCACTAGTACACAAAGTGCATATTGACAAAGGGAAAATAAAACAATATCAGATCATCACCCCTACTCAATGGAACCTATCCAATGGGACACAAGAGGATCAAGGTGTCGCCCAAAAAGCAATTGTGGGGCTTAAAGATACACATATAGCACAAAAAGTATTTAAGAGCTTTGATGTGTGTTCTGTATGCACCACACACTAATTATCTAAAAAATGTTTAAAACAGTACTTTTTTCGTTACAATACATATAAAGAGACTAATATAAAGGGAAAATATGCAAAAAGTAATCAATGAAATCAAAGTTTTTTTACAAGGGGATTCAAATGCTCAGCCAATCATATTTATTCATGGGTTTCCATTTGATCATACCCTTTGGGATGATGTTGTAAAGCAATTCAAAGATCACTACTATTGTATTAGTTATGATATACGAGGCTTTGGAGATTCTGAAGTTGGTTGTGGACAATACACAATGGAGAGTTATGTCGATGATCTTGAGGCTATTATTATGCAGCTTGATCTAAAAGATGTTATTTTATGTGGTTTTTCTATGGGAGGATATATCGCACTCAGAGCCAATGAAAGACTTCAAAACTTCAAAGCTCTTATTTTAGCAAATACTACAACTACTAGTGACAACGATGAGGCAAAACTCAAACGAGCTAATGCGATACAAAAAATAGAAAAAGAGGGAGTTAAACCTTTTTTAGAGGGCTTTTTTACAGTGGCATTGACCAAAAACTATCAAAAAGAGCATGGAGAAAAAATCCAACTTTTGAAAGAAAAAGTCTTGAAATTTGATCCAATTGGGATCAAAGGTGGACTTTTGGCCATGATAACTCGAACTGATACAACAAAGTCTTTAGAACAAACTCCACCTACATTGCTTATTGAAGCTAGTGATGATGAGATTATTCCCTCTAAAACGATGGAAGAATTAGCGAAAAAAATAAAAAATAGTCATTATGTAGAAATTCAAGATAGTGGGCACATAAGTATGGTTCAAAAACCACAAGAGTTTGTAAAAGCTTTACAAACATTTTTACAAGTTATATAATCTTCTATAACCTGTAAAAAATATTTAAAGTATCATCTTATGTAACAGTATTTTTTTATAGTTCACTTAGTAAAATTAAGATATGATTTTTTATCAAAACATAAAAGGAGTACATAATGGCACATGAAGGATATCATGAAGATCCAAATCAATTATCAGATTTTGCAAAAGATTATCATAGAATTATAGAAAGTACAATGGAGGAGCTTGAAGCTGTTGATTGGTACAATCAAAGAGCAGAGTGTGCAACTGACCCAGAAGCAAAAGCAATTATGGAACACAACCGTGATGAAGAGATAGAACACGCGTGTATGGGGATAGAATGGCTTCGAAAAAACTCCCCTGTTTGGGATGAGATGTTACGAGAATTTTTATTTAAAGATGGAGATATCGTAGGAAATGAAGCTGCTATGACAGGTGGAGAAGATCAAGAGTCTTCAAAACCAAAATCAGGAACTCTGAATATCGGAAATAATAAAAAATAAAGGATACAATCATGGAGATACTCAATAGAACAAATGCACCCTTTTCAAATGGAGTTTGGAGTGTGATAGATGAAACGATGGGTGAGTTTTTATCAAAAAGACTCAATTTAAGAGGTGTTGTCGACTTTAAAGATCAATACACTTATGATACCGATGCTATTTTTACAAAAGATCTTCAAACTATTAGTGATAAAAAAGGGCTTACTATCTCTACAAGAGAGCCTATTAAAATGGTAGAGATCAAAAAAACATTCACTATTAGCAATGATACTATTGATCAGATCAAAAGAGGTGTTGAAGACTTTGAGGACAAAGAGCTAGCAACTGCAGCAAATGAGTTTGCAACTATAGAAAACAATATGATCCTAGAAGGACTGAAAGAAGCAAGCTTTACAGGGATTGCAAACCATCCAGATGTGGTAACTATGGAGGTAAAATCCACTAAAGATATCTTAAGTAGTGTCGCAAAATCTTTGGGAGTCTTTAACAAAGAGTTTGTAGATGGTGGATTTAAACTAGTAGTTTCAAGTGGTACTTTGGCAAAACTGTATACCGAGTTTTTTGATGGTATTAGTGTCAAAACAAAACTTGATGATATCTTAGGAGCTGGAAATACTGTAGTCAATGAAGATATCGGTGATAACAGAGCTATGATCATCTCCCAAAGAGGTGGAGACTTTGAGTTTTGTAGTGGACTTGATCTCTCAATCGGATTTGAAAAAGCTGCTAAAGATAGCGTAGAGCTATTTTTAATCCAAACTTGTGCTTTAAGAATTTTAGGACCAGAAGCAGCAATCATACTCAACCTAAAATAACACCCTAAAGACAGAGTTACTCAAACTCTGTCATATATGTTCGATAAAGAAGTGGTACCATTTGGCGTTGAAGCTTTTTATTGGTTCTACTTTCTATAGCCACACTCTCAAAAAATGTTTTCCATAGCTTTTGAAACTTCTCTTCACTTGAGGATAAAGTTGGAAGCTCATATGATGCAACACTTTGCACCCCTACAAAAGAGTCATTTTTGATAAAAGCCAATTGCCTTTTGGTATCGTGGATGATGTAGTTTTGATTGTTGAATCGTTTGAGAAAATGTTTTCCTAAAAAATATACTACATTAAATTTTGTCTCAATCCTTGCATACAGCACACCATCTTCAAGCTCAACAAACCGTACAAATCCAGTCATTTTGTGATTTTGTCGGAAGAGTTCTTTTTGAAGATTTTGGAGGTAAAAAACTGCTGTATTATTGATATTTTGTAGCTCTTTTTGATCTTTGAACCCTAAGACAATATACTCCAAAAGCTCCATCTCAAAAGACTCACTATCGCACATAAAGATATTGAGTATGAGCTCAAAATTTTTCTTAGAAAACTTTTTTTGTAAAGCCTTTAAGACTTTGGAGGATTTGATCTCATCATACTCTATAGTGACAATATCATCCAAAAACAAAGTCTTGGGCATA
>JAGYNS010000016.1 GCA_018399655.1 Campylobacterales bacterium | reverse complement strand
ACAAAAATCAAAATATACCGCAAAACTGAAACTTGCCAATAGACAAAAAGATGATATCATCTCAGCGATCTCCCATGAGTTTAAAAACCCTATTGCGGTGATCAATGGATACTCCCAAACTCTTTTAGAAGATAAAACACTCAATCAAGAGATTACGGAAAAGTTTCTTAATAAGATCAAATCAAACTCTTTAAAACTGACAGATCTTATTGATAGACTCAGGCTTTCACTGAAACTTGAAGAGGGGAAACATGAACAAACATTTATCAATACTGATATCTACACCCTTTGTAAAAATATCATTGAAGATCTAAAAATAACTTATCCACAAAGGGGAATTTTGCTTCAAGGGGATACAAATGTGCATCTGAGCATCGATGAAACTATGTTTAAAATTGCTATTGCCAATTTAATAGAAAATGGACTAAAATACTCTCAAGATGATGTTATCGTTACCCTTCAAAATGACTTTTTAAGTGTCTGCGATAGTGGAATTGGGATCAATTCAAAAGATATCCCTAAAATTGTTAATAGATTCTATAGAGTATCAAAAAATGGTTGGAACAACTCTTTGGGTATTGGACTTTCCCTTGTAAATAATATTCTTAAAATACATAAATTCTCTTTAGATATTCAAAGTACAGAAAATGAAGGCTCTACATTTACAATCCTATTTAAAAAATAATCTCCATTATAAATTTAATCCGCTATTAATATAACTTATACTATATTATGATAACAAATCTCAAAAAAGGAGTTTAGTATGTTACAAAATTTAAGTAAAGGGGCGATTGCAATTTTATTTTTATTTGCATCTGTTTTAGCTCAAGGGGCAACACTACAACTTGACAAAGGTCACTCAGAGGTTGGGTTTTCCATTAAGCATCTTATGATTAGTACGGTAAAGGGGAAGTTTACACAGTATAGTGGTGATCTTGAGTTTGATCTTGCAAATAAAACATTTACAAAATTTCATGCAACCATTCAGGCTTCAAGTATAGATACAGGGATAGAAAAAAGAGACAATCACCTTCGAAGTGATGATTTTTTTCATGTAGCAAAACATCCTAACATAGTGTTTACTATGGATTCTTATGAGGCAAATGGTGATGAGGGGATTCTGAAAGGTTTTATCACGATGAACGGTATCACAAAACCTATAGAGCTTGAAGTGGAACTCAATGGTGTGATAAAAGATCCATGGGGAAAAACAAAAGCTGGATTTACCATTGAAGGGGAACTTGATAGAAAAGATTTTGGTCTTACTTGGAACAAAGCTTTAGAAGCAGGAGGAGTGGTAGTAGGAGATACTGTTAAACTTCAAATAGAGCTTCAAACAGTTATTGTAGAGTAGCTTTGGAAGGGATACTCCTTACCACACTCAATGGAAGATATTCTCATAGCTCTATTGCTTTGAGATATCTTTATGCAAATCTTCATCAACTCCAACCAATCACTTCGATAAAAGAGTATGTGATCAATCAAAATATACAAGATATCGCTTTAGATATACTCCAATTTCAACCAAAAATTATAGGGATTGGTGTGTATATATGGAATGCTACGGAAGTATCACATCTTATAAGTATCATCAAAAAAGTCTCACCTAGCACTACAATTGTTTTAGGGGGACCAGAGGTTAGCTACACCCCTTTTCGAATTAATTTCAATGATGCCAACTACATTATCCAAGGGGAAGGCGAGGTACAGTTTTACCAGTTATGCCAAGATATTCTACACAATAATCCCCCTTGTGAAAAAATACTTCCACCAAAAGTTGTAGATATCAATACCATCTGTTTGCCATATTCTTTTTACAATGAAGATGATATAGCCAATCGCCATATCTATGTAGAAGCTTCAAGAGGATGCCCCTACTCTTGTGAATTTTGTCTCTCATCAATTGATAAAAAAGTACGAGAGTTTGATATAGAAACACTTTTAAATCAGTTTGAATCACTTTGGGAAAAAGGGGCAAGAGATTTTAAATTTATCGATCGAACTCTTAATCTGAATATTACTAATGCAACAAAAATATTGGACTTTTTTTTAAAAAAGCAGGAGCCATTTACTACCCATTTTGAAGTTATTCCAGATAATTTTCCCACTGCTTTAAAAGAGAAAATAAAACTCTTTCCAAAACACTCTCTTCAACTAGAAGTGGGGATACAAACCCTCAAAAGAATGGCAAAAAATATCAAACGAAATCTCAATATCCCAAAAAATGAAGAAAATTTAGCATTTTTAGAAAATGAAACCAATGCTCATATTCATGTTGATCATAATCGGACTTCCGGGGAAAGTATGAAAGTTTGGTGAAAACCAAGATAAAACTTACCTCTATAACAAACTGTAAATTCAACTGGGAGTCTTAAAAAAACTCTCAGGAACTACACTCAATCGTCATGATGAAACTATGGGATGATTTATAGTGATATTCCCCCTTATGATATACTCGCCAATGATTTAATCCTTTTGAAACGATGCAAAAACTCAAAGGTTTGCAAGGTCTGGGATATGGTTATAATAGTGGAAATTTTATCAAATCATTTGCACTACTTGTAAAGGATAAAAGTGTCTTTGAAACTTTTTATGCTTTTAGTGATTGGCTCTATTCTCAAACTTTTTCTACTTGGCAAATCTCATGATAGAGTAGCGAAGTTTTTATTTGATTTTTATGGTAGAGATTCAAAGATTAGAGAAACAAAAAGTAGCAAGATATACTGGTAGAGGATATTTTAAAAGTAAACGGACGAAAACTTTTCAAAATTTTAAAGAGTATAGCGATATAAGAAGCCGTTCTAATAATGTTGATATAAAGATATAGAGCAAAAAGTAAAAGACAACAAAAAAAGGGAAGGATAACAACCTCCTTTTCAATTATAAAACAAATTTATTTTAAGTCTAAAGAAATAGATAATTGTTTTGTACTGTACAAACATAAATGGAACCATCAATACAGAAATGAGCTATGAGTATTTAGCCACTACCCCATTGAGTGTAAGTCCCATATTGATAAAGAAAAATCCAAATAAAATGCAACCCCTGGACAAATTAAAGCAAAACTTACAGGAGATTTTCTCCCCCATGATAAACTCTTCAAAATACCCTAACTTTTCTATCCTAGAGTACCCCAACATAAGAAATAAGTTGTAAAGCAAATACTACACTTGTTAGAATAAATAAAAAGGCGTTTGCCATCATATGAACAAAAATGATGATCAAGTCAAAACTTATTCTATAAAGTTATCCCAAGAAGTGTTAATATAGGGATCAATATCACAAAGATGGACTAACTTCTATAGCAGCTACCATGTTCAAACATATTTTTTAAACCCTAGTATCAACTTAATAGTAATAAGCATTATAGAGATAGCTTACAAAAGATTGCCACAAAAAATCCCTAATGCGTTGATAACAATATTGGCGACTCATAGCTCCAGGTGCTGCAAATCCAGCAATCATAAGAAATGCCAAAAGATTAAAATCATTTGTGAAGGTTATTGTTTGTGTAAAATCAAAATCACCTGTTAATATCAATCGGCTAAAATACTCCATAAATATTTTAATCCCATAATAACCTGTCACAGCAAATCAATCAATGCCCTGAAATAAAAACTCTACAATACTCAAAATGCGGGACAAAAACTGCCCCTAAAACAAAACAAGCATTGATAGTCATAGCAAATGTAGTGGCATTGTCATCAATGTTACCTCTGCATTACTATTTTTTAGTTTAGCAAACCCTTCTGTTTGCTTGAGAAAACCTGGTATTGTTTCACATTCCAAATCAACAATTTAAAATGAAAGAGCGGCAAAAGCTATAATAAAACTAAAGCAAATGCAGTAACAAATGACGGACCAATCCCCTTTTAAAAGTGCTGGCACATCACATGGTCATAAGTTGCCATTGGTGCATCTGAGAAAATAGATGGGCTAAGTAAGTCACAAAGAAAAAGATTAAATATTACGAAAATATCTCATGAAAATGGGGTTAAATGTGTGGAGTTTTTTGATAATACTGGTGCACATCGTGGTTTTAGTAAAAAAACAAATAAAGCTTTGAAAAAAGCATTAAAAAGTTTTAAAAATGCTCATGCTGCTTAGAACTTAACTTTAACTGTTTGGTTCTTAGCTTTTTTACGATATCATAACACTCATATTAATTTCAAAGGAGTGTTATGAAAAAAATTATAACTTTTCTACTTTTTACTTTTTCACTTTTTGCAAGCAATCCAGTTGCAGTACTTCAAACAACGCAAGGTGATATAGAGTTAGAGCTACAAGCAGATTTGGCACCAAAAGCTGTGGAAAACTTCACTACTCATATTCAAAATGGGTATTATGATGGGATTATTTTTCATAGAATTATTAAAAACTTTATGATACAAGGTGGTGATCCAACAGGAACTGGGCGAGGTGGCGAGTCAATTTGGGGAAAACCTTTCAAAGATGAACTTACTGCTAAAGCGATATTCAATAAACCAGGAATTTTAGCTATGGCAAACTCTGGACCAAATACAAATGGAAGTCAGTTTTTTATCACCACAGTTGAAACACCTTGGCTCAATGGAAGACACACTATTTTTGGATATGTAAAAGACTCAAAAAGTATGGAAGTTGTTCGAAAACTTGAAGATGTTAAAACTTCTGGAAGGTATGGTGGTGATAAACCATTGAAAGAACAAAAAATTATAAAAGCGTATATTAAATAAGGAGTCAGCTATGACAAAGATTGTATGTGATTGTGTAGATGTAGAATACACAGATATTGTAGAAGCGGTAAAAAAACACGGTGATAATCTTGATGCGATTATGGATGAAACAGAAGCTGGAACAGTTTGTGAAGATTGTTTAGAAGATGATTGTGATAAAGTGGATATCCCACTTAAAATTGCTATCGCTCAAGCACTAAAAGAGGTTTAAAATAAAAGGTATTAAACCTTTTATTTTATTCTTTCAATCACTTTCATTAAAAAGCTTGCACTATTTTTAGCACTACTTTCTAAAAACTCATCAAAATTAAATCCAGCATCCATATCAGCTGTATCGCTTATAGCTCTAAGAATGAGGCATGGAACATTCAAAGCATCACAAACAACTGCAACGCTAGCTCCCTCCATCTCCAATGCATCTGCTTGAAAAGTAGACTCTATAAACTCTTTTCTTTTTTCATTAGCCACAAATTGATCTCCTGTAGCGATGATCCCTTCTATTATCTTTATGTCACTTTCTTTTGCAACCTCTAACGCAATATCTTTTAACTTTTGATCAGTATTTACATATACACTTCCACCTGGCACATATCCATAGGGATGACCAAATGCAGTAATATCTAAATCGTGCTGAGAAAGTTTATTGGCAACAATTAAGTCCCCTATTTTTAGTTGTGGATTAATACCACCAGCCACTCCACTAAATAGTAAAGTATCACACCCAAATTTTTGTATCATTGTTGATGCAGTAAGAGTTGAAAACACTTTTCCTATTTTAGAATAAGCAATAACTACATCAAGATCTCCTAGTCTACACTCATAGTAAGTATTATTTGCATAGTTATTTTTCTTTATATCTGTAAAGTACTCTAAAAGTGGAGTGATCTCCTCCTCCATTGCACCCATAATTGCTAGTTTAGTCATTGCAAACTCCTAATGCCTCTTCTAAGGTTTTCATATCACTTACATTCAGCGTAGGTGTTGTTTTATCAATTTTTCTATTAAGCCCTTTTAGCACTGACCCATTTCCAAACTCTATAAAGTAATCCACATCTCCAGAATTTGCTTGAATAGAATGTTTGTATTTTACAGGAGATATAAGCTGTTTACTTAAAAGATCCACTGCTTCATCTTTAGAAAAATATGGCTCTGCTGTTACATTAGAGATAATATTTACTTCAAATTTATCTGTGATAAAATCGCTTAAATATGGCTCTAATTGAGGGATCGCACTTTGTAATAACTCACAATGACTAGCAACTGACATATCTAAAACAATTGCTCTTTTTGCACCTGCAGCTTTAAACTCTTCACTAGTAGCTTCTAAGTCAGCTTTAATACCTGCAACAACAACTTGTCCATCTTGGTTATAATTTGCTGCCCATATTTTTTTCCCTTCATTTTGAAACTTTTGACACAGCGATTCAACACTATTATCATCTAACCCAACTAATGCCATCATTCCAGCACCAACTCCATCGCACGCTTCGCTCATAAGTTTTCCTCTAAGTGATACAAGCTCTAAAGCATCTAAATAATCAATTGCCCCACTTGCAACCAGTGCAGAAAACTCACCCAATGAGTGTCCTAAGACAAACTCTGGCTTTAGAGTACATTTTTCTTTAAACAACTCTAGTGCGATACAACTTACTAGTAGTATTGCAGGTTGTGTATATTGTGTTTGTCCTAGAAGGTCATTTTCTTCAAATAATAAATTTTCAAAATCAATATCTAATCTTTCACTAGCTTTTGAAATCATATCTTTTGCAAGATCACTATTTTGCCAAAAATCTTTTCCCATTCCAAGGCTTTGACTTCCCTGTCCTGGAAAGATAAAAGCTACTTTTTTCATTTTTTCCCCTTGAGAATAAAAAGCTCCTATTTCAAAAGAAATAGGAGCCTTATTGTGTTTTTTTAATCGTTTAAAAACTAATTTTAGCTATTTTTGCACCCTTCACCATCATGTCCACCACAACATTCGTGCTCTTCTCCATGCTTTTCACCTTCGCAACATTCAGTTTTGGTTGATTCTGCAGAGTTTTCTGTTCCACAAGAACCTCCTCCACAACATCCACCCATAGCAGCCATTCCACCAACTACACCTGTTTGGATCTCTTCATCCGTTGCAGCTCTCACATCTAAAATTCCAACACTAAACATCAACGATTTTCCAGCAAGTGGGTGATTATAATCAATGGTAACTTCATCATCAGTAAAACTTTTTACCATCACTTGTACAGTTTGTTGATCTTCTCCTGTCCCATATAGTGACATCCCTTCAACTAGGTCAATTCCTGCAAATTGCTCTTTAGGTAAAACTTGTACTGCTTCTTCGTTGTACTCACCATATGCTTCTGCTGGTGGTACCATTACATCTGCTTTTTCCCCAGCTTGTAATGACTCGATCTCTTTTTCTAATCCTGGGATAATTTGACCCATTCCACTAATAAAATCAAGTGGGTTTCCACCTACATTTGAATCTAATTGTTCGTTAGTCCCAGCATCTTTAAGTGTATATTCTATTGATATTACATTATGTGACATATTTTATTTCCTTTTAATCGTCTAATTTTTAATTTTTTTAGAAGCTTCTTTTGCTTCAGGTGTATCTGGATAAATATCTACTAAAGTGCTATAAAAACTTTGTGCATTGGTATTATCGCCTAGATTTTCAAACGAAATAGCACTATGAAGCAATAGTTTTGGAAGCCATGAAGCTTTATCATATAGCATCATACTCGTTTTAAAATAGTGCAACGCATCTTTATAATTCTTTCTATAATAGTTAATCTCACCTAAATAGTAGTTATTTTCTGCTGGTCGATAATTTTTCTCTATAAGATACTCAATAACTGGTATCGCTTGGGTAAAATAATCTTTTTTAAACCACTCTCTAACATCTTGCATATGCTCATAGTTGGTTTTTTGTGCTAATTTATTTGATTTTTGTGCCTGTTGCTTAGGCTGCACTTTCTCTTTTTTCTCAATTGCGGTTAATAACTCTTTAAAGTCATCCCTACTTACAAATGCTTTATTGATTGCATTGATTGTATTTACCAATTGATCAAGAGACTCTTTTATAGTTTCAATATTTTGAGTATTTTGACTCAATTGAGACCTTAAAGCTTCAATTGAATCACTATTGGACTCTACTTTTTCTTTGTTGTAATCTGCTTGTGACTTATCTTGTACAATATCTCTTGATATTTTATTAAGTTTTTGACTTTCACCCTCTACAATAGATTGTATTCCATCTAAAGATTGTTTTACACTTCTTAACTCTGATTGAAGTTTATTTACTTTTTTATCAGTTTGATCTATAGTTTTTTTATTTTCAACGATAGCTTTCTCAGTAGAAGTCAACCCGTACGGCTCAGGTGAATTTAGATCACCTGCCCCAAACATAGAAGTCTCTGCAAAAGCTAAGTTAAAAAATAAAAATGGTACTACTATAAAAATACGAAACAAATATGCCACTTTACTCTACACTTACGGTAAAAGTCTATAGTCAGTTCTTCTATTCATTTTCCAACAAGTTGTATTTTTTTGTGTACAAATTGGATTACTCTCTCCATAACTTACCATGATAATTTTATCAGGGTTCATACCATCAGCAATTAAAGCATCTTTTGCTGTTTTAGCTCTTTTAAGCCCTAATGCGTAGTTATACTCATCTGTTCCCCACTCATCAGTATTTCCCTCAAGTTTCACTTTAAGTTCACCATACGCTTCTTGCGTTTGAGAGATTTTGTTATAGTTTGTACTAGCAACTGCTCTCATCTCATCTGTTAAATTATACTTATCAAAAGCAAAATGAACAGATTCTAAGATAACTGTTACCCCATCAATATCACTTTGAACACTATTAAGCTCATCATTTGTAATAGCTGTTAGTGTACTACTTGAGATACCTTCATCCATACTTTGTACTGAAGTTTCTTCAGATCCAGAGATACCTGCTGCTTTATCATCTACACTATAACCATCCGTTTGTGTGGTTTGTTGTGCTTGTGAAGCATCTTCGTACTCAACTTCTTGTTTTGAAGAACATCCTGCCAATACTGCAACTGCACAAATACCTACTAATGTATTTTTTAAACTACCCTTTGTCATCTATTATCCTTATAATAAAATTTTGATTTATTCTACTATATTGATACTTAAACGAATATAACTACCAATCAATAGATTGTAACTTTCCACTTTTTAAAGGGAAAAGAAAACTTTTGTTGTAATTGAGTCGAATTATACCTAATGAACTCACCCCACCATCATTTTTAATAAATAGTATCGACTCCCCATTTGAAGAAAATTTTGGAAATTGGTTTACTCCACTTGTTGTTAATCTTCGTGCATAATCACTATATGTTGATATCAGGTATAAATTAAAAGCATTGTCTGCAAACTCATTGTCTGTTTCTCTACTTGAATAAACAATATAATCTTTGTAAGTTGAAGCTTGTGAATTGTTTCTTCCATGGTAAACTAATCTCTCTACTCCCCTTTGTCCTATAGTTTTTGCAAAAATATTTGGGTATCGTAATCTATCAGAAATAAATACTATTTTTGAATCATTTTCAATAAAACTTCCCCCCACATCGATCCCATTGTATGTAGTGATTCTTGTTTTAAGTTTTGAAACTGTATCATACACATAGATATCTGGCTGTGAGTTTGGAGCAAGTGTTAAAGCTAACTTTGTCCCATCACTACTAACATCAGAACACACTGCCATCCCATCACTTGTGATGATTTTTTCAGACTTACTTGTAAATAGATTTTGTTTTATAATTGTAGGTTGCATATAGTTGTATGTAGTATAGTAAAAGTCTGTTTGCTCTTTATTTGCCCACTTTGGAAATATATTAAGCCCCCCCTTGACCACAACTTTTTGGTAAGTCAAAGTATAATCAGACACCACAATTTCACTTGTTTTTGAGTCTAGGTATCGTGCAAATATTACAAATCTATCCATCCACTCTATAGATGGTGCTTGGAGATATTTATTGATATCTATTGCTATCTTATGAGATAAAAATGGATATCTTACCGCAGAAGAGGTGGTGTATGACCTATGAAGCACTATATTATTGCTATTGATATCATACAATTTCATATTGACTTTCAACCCTTGATTTTCTTGATTTTGTACTTGTAAAAGTAAATAAAGGTCAACATTTTGAGCTCTAATTTTATCATACTGTGGTACTACTTCAAAATTATTGGTAATATCAAATTCAATATTTTCAAAATGACCACTTACTTGCAGATCTTTTTGTATTAGTGAAGCTATATGCTTATCATAATTATTAGCAATATCGATCGTATCAGAAGATACAGATACAACTATTTTTGGTAATGCTGATTTGTTTTTTATAATTTCCATTTTCGCATCAACTGCAAAAACAAAGCTATATATACAAAGTGTTAGTAGCAAAATTATCCGAATCATCTATTTATCCTTTTGATTGAAATAATATCTCAATATTGGTTCTTTTCCCATTGGGGTTCACTGGATACCTTTTTAAACTTTCATTATTTAAAAATCTTTGAGTTGATTATCAAAACTAACATTTTTGTAGTATTGTATAAACTTAAAACTAAAACTTCCATTATTTGTAATAGTTACTAGTACCCGTGCCATTAAATTATTAGAAAAAACAGTAGGACTCCGGCGTGTTGAGAAAGGATTTGATAGATTTCAGAAAAATAAGGGTCAGTCTCATTTTTTTGATTCACTTAATACCACTTTTGACACTATTTAAGTTTTATTCTCCAAGATCATTAGGTACTACATCTTTACTTTTCTCTTTTTCAGAATTTTGACTTAAATCGGCTAGCCGGCACTTTTTCTACATTAAGTACTTTCTCTTTTGTAACTTTTTTGCTTCTGTTTGTCAGCAAACAAGATTTTAAATCTGATTTTTGCTTTAAACTTCTTGAGGTTGATTTTTTACAACATTCCTGTGCTATTTCTGTGTTGTTTTGTGTTTTAATTTTATACTCTCTTGCGGAGTATCTTGTGGAGTATCAAAAACAATATCAAGAGTTGTAGTACAGTAGTTTTTATTATGGCATCAATTTTCTTAATATTACTCTCTTTAGGTATAATAGTAATAGTAATACTAAAAAATATAAATAAATAGTGCTAAAACAGCCGAAATATAAAAGTTTTTTTATCAACCATCTGTTATCAATGCAACTTTAAAAAAACCAGCTTCTTTTACTGTTTTTAAAATATAAACAACATCTTCATATTTTAAGTTTTTGTCAACTCTTATATGCACTGGTGTATTTCTATCTTTATCTTTTAAGAAAATAATACAAAGTTATCTGAAAAGTTCTCAAATTGGTATTTATTATTTTTGTCAATATTTATTGATTTATCACTACTGACCTAAAATATCAATTTTTTATTTCTTGAAGTTTAACCGATTTACTCCCTTTTGGAAGATTGATGTTTTCTTCGTATTCTAAAACAGGGGCAGTGACCATAAAGTTGCTAAAAGTACCAACATAACATCCGCAAAGGGGTGATGTTAAGTTAAGTTTTATTGTTATGGTCATACATTATTAATTCCTACTAAGGATAATATCCTAATGAGATTTTAAATAAGTATTTTAACTCATAAACCTTTCTTGTTAGTATCTGATGAAATGTATAAGCAAATATAGCAACAAATATCCCAGCAGCGAGTAGCTATTAAAGCCTCGCTAATTGCAGGGGCAATCGTAGCAAAACTCACTTTTGAAGTAGTGGCAAATTGTGCAAAAGATTCTAATATACCAACAACTGTCCCAAATAGACCAATAAATGGTGCGGTTGATGAGATGATTGAGAGCCAAGATATCCCAGTGCTTGCTTCTCGTATAAGTGAAGTTTCACATACCCTTAAAGACTCTTTACTAATTTTTGCATTATTTAAACACTGTCCAATTCTTGAAAGTGGATTAACTGATGTTTCCCTTACTAATAAAGCGTTAAGATTGTTTTTCTCTGTAACCACATCTGACGAGAGTTTGAAATATTTATAGATAAATATCCAAAAAACTATTATAAAATATAAAGAAAGCACCACCAATACTGCTAAAGGTATTGGGGTGCTTGTTTCCAAGAAGTTTAGTATTGAATCAATCATTGAATAAAAGCACTACGCAAAAGAGTTGATTTTTGATTCAACTGCTGCCATAGATACATTCGAATCTTGTACAGAGTTCACTAATTCTCTTGCTTCTTCAAGTTTTGCAGATATCACTGATTCATCTTTACCACTTAATGATACAGCTCCATCTACTAGCACATCTACTGAGTTCTCTGAAACTTTCACATGTCCCCAGTTGATCGCTATTGCTTCTTCCAAAGCATCTTTTTTGACTATCTCTATTACACCAACAGTTAATGATGAAACAAGTGACGCGTGATTTGGTAAAACACCAAACTCACCCTCTTTTCCAGGAAGTGTCACCGATTTTACATCATCATTGAAGATCTCTCCATTAGGTGTAACAATTGATAAGTTTATAGTATCCATCTGTTTACCTTTTTATTATTTATTCATACCTTCAGCTTTGGCAATCGCTTCATCAATACCACCAACCATATAAAATGAGTTTTCTGGCATATGATCATATTTACCGTCTAAAATCCCTTTGAAACCTACTATAGTATCATTTAATTCAACATATTTCCCAGGAGACCCTGTAAATACTTCAGCAACGAAGAATGGCTGAGATAAGAATTTTTCAACTTTTCTAGCTCTTTCAACAACAAGCTTATCTGATTCAGAAAGCTCATCCATACCAAGAATCGCAATAATATCTTGTAGGTCTTTATATTTTTGAAGTAAAGACTGAACACCTCTAGCTACATCATAATGCTCTTGACCTAAAACATCTGCACTTAAAATTCTAGAAGTAGAATCAAGTGGATCAACCGCTGGATAGATCCCTTTTTCTGCAATTTTTCTATTTAATACTGTTGTTGCATCTAAGTGAGCAAAAACAGAAGCAGGAGCTGGGTCAGTTAAGTCATCCGCTGGTACATAAACAGCTTGAACAGAAGTGATTGAACCTTTTTTCGTCGTAGTAATTCTTTCTTGTAATTTACCCATTTCAGAAGCAAGTGTAGGTTGATATCCAACCGCAGATGGAATTCTTCCTAAAAGTGCTGACATCTCAGAACCTGATTGTGCAAATCTAAAAATATTATCGATAAACATAAGAACATCTAGCCCTTTTTCATCTCTAAAGTACTCTGCCATTGTAAGACCAGTAAGTGCAATTCTATTTCTAGCACCTGGAGGCTCAGACATTTGACCATAACAAAGAGCAACTTTGTCAAGTACATTTGAATCTTTCATCTCATAATAAAGGTCATTTCCTTCTCTTGTTCGCTCACCAACACCAGCAAATACAGAGTAACCATCATGTTTAAATGCAACATTATGGATAAGCTCCATAATAATAACTGTTTTACCAACACCTGCACCACCAAATAGTCCAACTTTTCCACCTTTTGCATACGGTGCAAGAAGATCAACTACTTTGATACCTGTTTCAAACATCTCTGTTGATGTTGATTGCTCTTCAAACTTTGGAGCTTCTCTATGGATAGACCATCTCTCAACATCAGCTGATATTGCAGCACCCTCATCAACAGGTTCACCTATTACATTGAATATTCTTCCTAAAACATCTTCACCAACAGGTACCTTAATTGGTGCTCCTGTAGCTTCAACTTTTTGACCTCTTGTAAGACCCTCTGTCATATCCATAGCAATTGTTCTTACTCTACTATCACCTAAGTGAGCCGCTACTTCTAGTACTAATCTCTCTTTAGTCCCAGGTACTTCAATCGCATCATTAATTGCAGGTAAGTATCCGTCGAATTCGACATCAACAACTGGACCCATAATTTGAATAATTTTACCTTCCATTATATCATCTTCCTTTCTTTATACTCTATTATTTCATTGACTCAACACCAGAGATAATCTCAATTAACTCTGTTGTAATTGCCGCTTGTCTTGCTTTATTAAATTCAACCGTTAAGTCATTCACTCTCTCTTTAGCATTGTTCGTAGCATTTTCCATAGCTTGCATTCTTGCACTATGTTCCGCTGCTAGCGAATCAATTAAAGAGTAATACATATTAAAATCTACATATTTTGCTGTCAATTCATTTAAAATCTCTTCATCATCATCTGGTTCTATATCAAGCATAGATGAACTATTTTCATCTACAGATACACTATTAAATGAGATTGGTAGCAAATGATTGATTCTTAACTCTTGCGTAAGCATATTTAAAAAACCATTATTTACTAAAATAACTTTATCTGTTGTACCACTAATAAACTCTTCAAATACTTCACCTATAAACTCTGAAGCTTTTTCATAGTTTGGAGCTGAAGAGAGTCCTACAACACTTTGTTCTAAAGTTCTTCCCTGAAAGTTAAAATAATCGATCCCTTTTCTTCCAGCTGCTCGTAATCTAACTGTAGCACCTTTGTTTGAATACTCTTCAATAAGTTTTCGTACTTGTTTGATAGTTGCTGAATTGAAACCACCACACAAACCTTTGTCAGCAGTAACAAAAACAATATCAACTGTCTTTGGAGCTTCATTTGGTACAAAAGCACGACTAACATTTTCTTTATCTTGAATACTATTGACTCGATGTGCTATTTCAGACAAAACATCATTGATTTTGTGAGCATAACTTTTTGCTTGTTCTGACAATTGTTGAGTTCGTCGCAACTTTGCAGAAGAGACAAGCTTCATAGCTTTTGTCGTCTTTTGCGTGTTTTTAACACTCTTGATCTGTCTTGATATCTCTTTTAAGTTAGCCATAACTTACTTCCTTAGTCTGCTTTAAAAATTTGGTTAAACTCATTTATTGCAGTTTCAAGTACATCTTTAATATCATCATCAATTTTCTTTTTTCCATTAAGATCTGTAATAATATTTGAGTATTTAGACTCAATGAATTCATGGAACTCTTTTTCATATCGTACAACATCACTTGCATCGATATTATCAATAAAACCATTTACACCTGCGTAAAGAATAGTTTGTTGTTTTTCAATAACAAGTGGTTTGTTAACCCCTTGCTTAAGAAGTTCAACCATTCTTTGTCCTCTTTCAAGTTGTGCTCTAGTTGCTGGATCAAGATCTGATGCAAATTGTGCAAAAGACTCTAGCTCTCTATATTGAGCAAGATCAAGTTTTAGTGTACCTGCAACTTGTTTTGTAGCTTTCACTTGTGCAGCACCCCCAACTCTTGATACTGAAAGACCAACATTAATAGCAGGTCGAATACCAGAGTTAAAAAGATCTGTTTCTAGGAAAATTTGCCCATCTGTAATAGAGATAACATTTGTAGGAATATACGCAGCAACATCTCCAGCTTGTGTTTCAATTATTGGTAAAGCAGTAAGTGAACCAGCACCTTGCTCATCATTTAATTTTGCAGCTCTTTCAAGCAATCTTGAGTGTAGATAGAAAACATCCCCTGGGTATGCCTCTCGACCTGGAGGTCTTCGAAGTAATAATGACATCTCTCTATACGCAACTGCATGCTTAGAAAGATCATCATAGATAATTAAACAGTGTTGACCATTATCTCTGTAATACTCACCCATAGTAACACCTGTATATGGTGCTAAAAATTGTAAAGCTGAAGACTCAGATGCATTTGCAGTTACAACCGTAGTGTACTCCATAGCTCCTGCTGCTTCTAGTGCTCCAACAACATTTGCTACACTTGATGCTTTTTGACCAACAGCAACATAGATACATTTTACATCTTGCCCTTTTTGGTTAATAATAGCATCTATCGCAACTGTAGTTTTACCTGTTTGTCTATCACCAATGATAAGCTCTCTTTGCCCTCTTCCTATTGGAACAAGTGCATCAATAGCTTTAATACCAGTTTCTAGTGGTTCATGTACAGATTTTCTAGCCATAATTCCAGGAGCTTTCTCTTCAACAAATCTTTTCTCCGTTGCTTCAATCTCACCTTTACCATCAACTGGCTCACCTAATGCATTGACAACTCTACCTAATGAGTTAGGACCTACAGGAACTTCTAAAAGCTCTCCTAGTCTTTTACAACTAGAACCCTCTCTTAGACCTTCACTTGAACCTAATACAACGATACCTACTGAAGTCTCTTCAAGGTTTGAAGCGATCCCTTTAGCTCCATTGTCAAATTCAACAATCTCACCAGCCATAACATTTTTCAATCCATACACTTTTGCAATACCATCAGCAAAAGATATGATCTTTCCTGTTTCGTTTACATCTACATTTAATTCAAAATTATCAATTCTCTCTTTGATGATTGAACTGATCTCATCTGCTTGAATCTTTGTACTCATCCAATTTCTCCTTTAAAATTTCTAAACTGCTTTTAATATATGTTCGATCATTTGTGATTTTAGTCTCTGCTTAGAGAATGCAATTTCACAACCTAGTCCATCTATATCTACTTTTATACCATCATAATCACACACATTTTGCTCTAATTTTAATGAAACATTAAACTTATTTGCAAATTGTGTTCGTAACTTCTCAACATCATCTTCATTTAAAGGAGTGTTTGTATAAATAACTCCCGTATATGAATTTGTTTTTGCTGCTAACTCATCTTGTAAGTTTTTGACAATATATGGTAAGATATCTAATCTTTGTTTTTCACCCAAAAATTTAATAAAGTTATTGAGCTTTTCACTACTACCATCTTCAACAAAAGATAAAATAAGTTCCACTTTTTTTGAACCACTTATGTCGCTTGATGAAAGAATAGCATTAAACTTCTCATCACTATAAGCACTTCCTATTTGAACCAACTTATCATAGAGTGACTGTATATCTTCCGTACTTGTGTCTTGTATCAAGGCTTTTACATATCTTTTTGCAACTATTTCACTCATCTATGCAACCTTTTTCAATACAATATTTGATAACTCAGCTTGTGATAAGCTCATATTTTCATCACTTAATAACTCTTCAAGTACCTCTGCAACAACCTCTTTTTTAAGCTTCTTTGTTTCAAGTTCTGCTTTATCATCAAAACTTCTTGTAAGATAGTTGATCTCTTGTTCTATTTGAGCTTCTACTTTTGCTTTAATATTTTGAGTATCATTTTTTGCATTCGCAACAAGTTCATTTGCAATTTTTTGTGCATTTTCAATCTCTTGCTTTGCATCAGCTACTTTTTTCTCTGATTCTTTTACCATCTCTTGAACTTTGTTTAATTCGCTTTGAATCTCTTCTGTTCTATTTTTGAAGAATGCTTTCACTCTATCTGCTAATAAGTAATAAATTATTGCTACAAAAATAAAGAAATTTACTGTTCTTTCGATAATGTCGTAATTTGTTTCTCCATCAGCTGCAAAAAGTGCAATCGGTGTACTTAAAAATAAAAAAGTTAATAATCTTTTTCCCATTCCTACCACCTTTAAATTGAGCTTATCTTAGCTTTTAAGCCTTCTTTATATAAAGGCATATTTGCTACAAGTGAACTCTTAAGAGTAACTTTCTCTTCCTCAAGTGTTTGAAGAAAACTATTATATTTTTGATCCATTGTAGCTTTAACCTGAGCAAGTTTTGCTTCGGCAACTTCAGTAGCTTCTAATCTAGCTTGTTCACGAATTGAGTTTGCTTCTTTCTTTGCATTGGAAATAATTTTATTTGCTTCCTCTAGCATACTATCTACATCACTTGTATTACTTTTTGCATTTTCTAGATCAGTTTTTATCTGTTCATCACGATCATCCATATGCTTAAGTAATGGCTTGTAAAGACAGCTGTTAAGGCGTGCAAGTACCAATAAAAAGATTATAGCACTACTCACTAGTAATACTGGACTTATGTCTAACATCTACTTCTCCATACTTTTTCTACAGTTTAGTTACACTAAAACTTCTGCAAATGGTATCGAAAAAAACCTATAATTTTTATTAAAGAGGGTTATGATAGTTATTGTTTTTGAAAATATTGCAAAATTTTCTCAATATCTTCTTGGGAGCTGAATTGTATCTTTAAATGATCTTTCTGCACTTTTGCTATTATGTTTTGTGCTTGAAGTTTTTCTTGGATCTGCTTTAAAGGTGTGTAATCAACTTGTAACTTTTGTTGCTTAGTTTTTTGAGATAAAACCTCTCCACCTAGTTTTATTTTTTTTACAAGATTTTCTGTTTCCCTTACGCTTAGTTTTTGCCCAACAATAGAGTCTACTACATGTTTTTGCTCTTGCTCATCAAGTCCTATAATCAGTTTAGCATGCCCTACACTGATCTTTTCACTATTTAACATCTGTTTTGCATATTCACTTAAACTTAGAAGTCTTAAAGTATTACTAATACCACTTCTACTTTTTGAGACAAGCTTAGCCAACTCATCATGGGTAATATTATAATCCTCTATAAGTCCAGCATACGATTGAGCAATCTCTAAAATATTAAGATCATCTCTTTGGATATTTTCAATTAAAGCCAATTCACGAAGTTTAGAGTTGTCAATATCTAAAATGATCGCTTTGATTAAAGTAATGCCCGCTAATTTTGTAGCTCGAAGTCTTCGCTCACCCGCAATAAGTGTATATCTATCTTCATTGTAGGTTACTACAATTGGTTGCATTAAACCATTTTGAACAATAGAGTTGCTTAACTCTTGAAGCTTCTGTTCATCAAAAACTTTTCTAGGTTGGTATGGATTTGGATCAATTTGATCAACATTGATCTCTAAAATATCTTTTTTTGCAAGGGTATTATTACTTTCATAAGCACTTTCTACTTCACCTAAAAGCTCTCCTAAACCTCTCCCTAATGCCATAAAAAAATCCTTATTTTAATATCGATTTTGCTAAATTATTATACGCTTTAGTCCCTGCTGATTTTGGGTCATACAACATAATCGGTTTTCCAAAACTAGGAGATTCTGCAAGTTTGATATTTCTAGGAACTACAACATATGAAGAATCCCCTAATTTAAAAAGTTTACTTTCAAAATGTTTTGCTAAGTCTGCAAAAACTTGTTTTGAAAGATTGTTTTGAGCACTATACATAGTGGGCAAAAATCCTTTGATCTCAAGTTGTCTATTGATCGTTTGACGAATCAGTTTAATGGTATTTAAAAGTTGAGCCAAACCCTCTAATGCAAAAAATTCACACTGTATTGGGATCAACACTGAAGTTGCTGAGCTCAATGTGTTAATAGTAAGAGGTCCTAATGCAGGGGGTGAATCGATCACAATAAAATCGTAGTCATTCTTTATTACATCAATTTTTCGTTTTAGTACAAGCTCTCTATCTTTGGTATTTTTATAAAACTCTTTTTCAATCCCTACAAGTCCTATATTTGAAGGAGCAACAAAAAGTCCTTCAATATCTTCTACATCCAAAATAATATCACTTATCTCTTTGGTTCCAAGCATCACATGATACAAATTATATTCGTAAGAATCTCGGTGAAATCCTAAACTTGTAGTTGCGTTTGATTGAGGATCTGCATCCACTAGAAGAACTCTTTTCCCCTCTAGTGCAAGTGCCGCACTTAAATTAACTGCAGTGGTTGTTTTCCCTACACCGCCCTTTTGGTTTGCAATGGTTATAATCTCTGTCATCTTAAACTAAATACCTTTTTTTTATCAATAATTATTGAGCCATCATTTTCTAAAATAGCTTCTTTCATCGATACTTTTTCATTTTGTATGGTTGTTTCAAATTCTCTACTTTTGGCAAATTCTATCGAATATTTACTAAAAATCTGCTTCCAAGATATTTTTTGCGTTAGAATAGAAAAATAATCTTCAAGAAGTTTTTTTTGATCCACTGGAATATCTAAGTATCCATAGTGATCATCAACAAAGTGAAGATTGAGACCAATACCACAATATAATTTATCATCTACTAGGTGTGTGATGGTTCCCCCTATTTTTTTCTTTTCAATATAAAAATCGTTTGGCCACTTTAACCATACTTTAGAACCATATTGGCTCAATATCTCTTTAAGGAAAAAACTAAAATAGATCGAGCTAGACTGGATCAAAAGATCACACGGAAGCTCTTTTTTGTCATAAACAAATGAGAAAAAAAGATTCCCTTTTTTCCCTAGCCATGATCTATTGCGACTCCCTTTTCCATCTGTTTGATGATTGGTTACCACACAAAATGGTTGTGTATATCCATTTTTTTTAATATGATTTTTTAAATATGTATGGGTAGAATCAATCGATTCAAGAAAAA
>JAGYNS010000159.1 GCA_018399655.1 Campylobacterales bacterium | reverse complement strand
AGATGCTTTATGCATTGCTTGAAAAATCAGTAAGCAATGTATTGGAAGGTTTATAGCAAGCTTTTTTCAAAAACCTTGCTATTATGATTTTATTCAGATACAATGAATCACTTAAAGAAATTAGAATCTTATTAATATAGAACTCTCAAAATTAAAAGACCCGATTTAAACTTTAAAACCAACTTCATATGAAGTAATATAAACACAAGGAATATCTATGCAAAATAGACACAATGGAACAGTAAAATGGTTCAATAGCGAAAAAGGTTTTGGATTTGTCCAATTAGAAGATAACAGTAAAGATCTGTTTGTACATTATAGCGAAATTAAAAATGATGGTTATGGAAGAGTATCACTTGATGATGGTCAAAAAGTAACTTTTGAAATTGGTACAAATGACAAAGGTGAACATGCTGCAAGTGTGGAAGTAGCATAATATATGTCAATAACACAAATTAGTATAGATATAAAACGAGATGTTTTATTAAAACTTTTAAGCAAAGGCGAAAATTTCGCTGTTGCTTGTTCAAAAGCAGGACTTTGTATCAAAGATGCAAAACAGTTTGTAGTGATAAACTCACTCTAAAATCTTTTTTGTCTGTTGATGACGATAGGCAAACATCTTTTTCATATCGAGTTTTACCAAAGGTAAAACCAAGAGTGATAATGGATAAAATGGTAACGAAAATCGAACTCTATCAATCAGCTTAGAGTTTCTCCCGTCAACCTTTTCAAATATATGATCATGCTCAAAATACTCTAATGGAGATTTTAAAGCAAGGTCAGTGATCTGATAAAGTGGTTCAAACTCTTTTATCTGTATCTCCCACCTTTGAGTCATAAAAAACTTTGTAATATCAAGCTTTATAATATTTCCTTTTGCCATAGGCAGTGGAAGTTTGATGATCTCAACTTTGGTATTTGGTGGGGTTATCTTTGGAAGATTTTTGGTATCAAGGTGAAACTCAAATAATTTTTCTTGTGAAACCTTTATAGGTGTTTCAAAATAAACTTCAAATACTTTTGACATAATTTTCTCCCCTTTTTTAAAGATTATTAATATCTTTTATTATATCTTTTATCTCTTTTGAATAACTAAAACAGCTATTTATTTTACAAGCAAGATATTCTTCAGACTTATATGTTTTTTTATACACAAAAGGGTACTCAAAATCGTCTGGTGTAAACTTTTGAAGGTTTTGTTTATTTGATTTTATAAATACAGGTTCTATCATATAATAAATAGAAGCTAAAGTGGTATTTGGAAAATGTGATGGGTATTTATTGATATACTCCACATAGTACTGCATCGATTTTTGTGCTATTTCAAATGTTTTTGTATCCCCTTGCATAGTAGCGTATAAAATAAGATTGGTAAAATGTATCCCTAAAGCACTTGCATAGCCATAATCTTCTATATCTGCAAAGGTTTCAAAACCATCATTTGACTCTATCCATCTTCCATCTTTATAAAAAAGTTCAATTGATTTTTTGATAAGCTGTTCATATAAAGCAAAATACCTCTCATCTAAAGTGATCTGATACGCTTCAAAAAGTGCATCGATCATAAAGCTATAATCCTCTAGTATCCCTTTTTGAGTAGGTGTTTTCCCAAGAATTGTTTGATGGTAAAGCTCCCCTTGTTGGTACATAAGCGATATGAGTGCATCAAGTGAATTAATGGTCTTTTGTAAATAAGTTGTATCAATAGTAGAAGCGATCAGTTTTCCTTTTAGATATAAAGCATTCCATGCAGTATTGATCTTATTGTCTATAGATGGATATTCTTTTTTGTCTCGAATTTGTTTTAAAAGGCTAAGTACACTTTCAAGATTTGTAGGCTTTGTATCTTCTAGAATTTCAGGATTTGATCTTTGTCCATCAAAGTTTCCATTCTCTTTGATTCCTAGATAATATAAACTCTCTTTAGCTTCTTGTTCACTCAAGCCATTTTCTTCTAAAAATTCTAAAGTCTCCTGATAATCATAAACAAAATAGTATCCCTCTTCATTGTCCCCAAAGTCATTTTTGCTATCAGCATTACTAGCACTTTTATATACACCATTTTGCTCAAATCGTATATCAATTTGTTCAATAGTTTTATCTATTACTTCTTTAAATAAAGGCTCTTTAGTGATCTGATATGCTAAACTATAGGCTTCTAAAGCTTCTGCATTGGTATAAAGCATCTTTTCAAAATGGGGTATTTGCCACTTTTGATCTACACTATATCGATAAAAAGCCCCCTCAATTTGATCAAAGATTCCCCCTTTTGCCATTGTTTTAAGTGTTTCTACTGCCATATTTAAAGCATCTTCATCTTTATTTATCTGATACACTTTTAAAAGCAAAATCAAATTAGCAAATTGTGGAAACTTTGGATGGGTTCCAAATCCTTTATGCTCTTCATCATAAGTATTTTGAAATTGATCTACAATAGTATGAAGCAGTTTATTGTCATAAGTTGCATTAGAAAGAGGAAATTGCTCTTGTTGTTTCAAGACGCTTAAAATCTTTTGTCCTTGCTCTTTTAAAGCCTCTTTGTCATAACTAGCGATCTGCTTTAAAACTTCAATAAGCCCCTTTGAGCCATATCCTGTATATTTTGGTACATATGTAGCTGAAAAAAATGGCTCCTTTTGAGCGGTCATCACAATAGTAAGTGGCCATCCACCACTTCGCTTATTCATCAGCCTAAAAACTTTTTGGTAAAAACCATCTATATGAGGAAACTGTTCCCTATCTATTTTAATAGAGATAAAATCTTTATTTAAAACCTTTGCCACCTCTTCATCCTCAAAAGACTCATGAGCCATCACATGACACCAGTGGCAAGTGCTGTATCCTATGGATAAAAATATAAGTTTATTCTCTTTTTTTGCTTTAGAAAAAGCCTCTTCACTCCAAGGATACCAATTAACTGGATTGTCTTTGTGTTGGAGTAGATAAGGGGAAGTTTCATTTTGTAATTGATTTGCCATAATAGATCCTAACGCTAAAAATAAAATGATAAGAGCTTTTTTAAACATAGCAAACTCCTTTTATTTAATAGTAGCATTGAACTATTAAGGGATATTGAAAATTATGATTAAGTTTTTTGAATAATATTGAATTTATTTATCAAAAATAACTAAACTTCTCCCAAACGGTATTTTGTTTTTATTTTGAGACAGTGCCCATATCACTTCATACGCAGGTGGGATTCTTGGAAAAATTCCTTCCCCATCTGTAAAATATAAAAGCATAGAGCTCATAGGGATATTTGCATCTATATATTCAAAAGTAGGGCGGTAGTCTGTACCTCCTCCACCTTTGAGTGGAAAATCCATCTCTTCCCCACCCATAAAAGTATGATGAGAATGTACCTTTGCATCGGCTATAAGTAGTTCTATAGAAACAGCAGGGAAGTTTTGCATGATCGATTTAAACTCCCCTATAAATCCACCTAAGATATCCTCTTTGATAGAGCCTGAAGTATCAATAGCAACGATGAGACTTAGGGTGTCACTAGTTAAACTAGGA
>JAGYNS010000158.1 GCA_018399655.1 Campylobacterales bacterium | reverse complement strand
TCTTGGGAAAGAAATGTTTGAAAGATTTTTTAAGAATGAAAAAGTTACTCAAAATAGTCGGGGTCGTGTTGTTACAAGGCGCGGAGAAAGAGTTAGGTTTGGGGGAAAAGTTTACAAAGGTGGGCAATTTCTTCCAAGAGATTATTTTGCCAGAAGAACAAATTAAAAAAAGGGGGGTGTGTTAAATGGTTACAGAATTAGGAGAATTTAAAGGTAATAAAATAATAAGTTTGGTTTCTGAAACTGATGATAAAGAAAATGGAAAATATCCGTTTTCTTTTGGGGTTAAAAAAGCAAAACTTATAATTTTTGACACCAATGAAGAGATGAATGGTATAGAGATAGTAAGTTTTGACAGGTTTGTATTGAGGAAGTGCTTTATGTACTATTTTATTTGACTTGATGGGTTTAACTTGATATAATAATTCATACTATTTATACAAAGGATTTATATGACAAAGTTGGTAGAAAAAACAAAAGCGATTAGAAAAACCTTTACGATACCAAGTTATATAGTAAAAGAGCTTGAAAGTTACGCCAAAGAGCACAACCAAAAGCAATCCCAAATCGTAGCTGATATATTGGAGCAATATTTAGCCAAGGAGACTGGGTCAAAAAAGGTGCAAAAAAGAGTTGATGCACTACAAAATCTTGTAGGTATTGCCCCAAAAGGGAGCATTGCCAATTTAACCAATAATGAGATAAAAGCAGCAAGGGCAGAAAAATATGCACTCTAAAGTCTTTATCGATACAAATGTCTTGGTGGATATATTTGATCAAAAGAGGGTTTTTCATAAGTACTCTTTAGATGTGATACAAACCTGTTTTGAAAATGAGCAGATAGATCTTTTTATCAATAGTGATACTCTTTCAAATATTTTTTATATCATGCGTAATCACATGAAGCTCTCTTTTGATAATGCTCTTGAGAAGTTAGAGTTTATCTCATCAAGTTTTGTGGTGGTCTATGGAGATGCTCATTATTTTGCAGCTACTCTTGATATTTGCAAGCGACACATCTTCAAAGACTTTGAAGATGGGTTACAATATATCAGTGCTCTAAGAAGTGAGTGCACTTTGATAGTGACCAACAACCCCAAAGATTTTAAAAACTCATCGATAGATGTGGTCACCTCTAAAGAGTTGAGTGAGTTTTGGGGTAGGTTAGCATGAAAATATAGATCGTTATGACAGTGGTAGAGTTATGGTGAATTTTGCCCCTACATATCTTTTTTTATTGAAGATATACTCACTATTTTGAGCTTCGATAGTTCCATCCATACGATTGACAATGATATTGTAAGCCATGTGTAGTCCTAGTCCTGTCCCTTGGGATTGGTGTTTGGTGGTAAAGTATGGTTCAAATATCTTTGGCAAGATATGTTTTGGTATCCCACCAGCGTTGTCTTTAAAAGAGATGATCAGATGATCGTTTTGTACTTTTTGGCATATGAAGATATATCTTTGATCACTATTGATATTGTTTTCTACAAAGGCATCTTTTGAGTTGTTGAAAATATTGATAAAGCATTGTATGAGTTCATTTGGATACCCTTTTATTTGGATATCTTCATCAAGGTCAAGGATCAGCTGAATATTGTGACTTTGTATAGTGGTATTGACGATTTTGATAAAGCTATCGGTATCATTTTTTACATTGAATCGGATCGGTTCATGATCTCCTCTTATGAAGTTTCGAAAGTCGTCAATGGTTTGTGAGAGATACTGGGCATTGTCATTGATGATCTCACAATAGTTGTTAAACTGGTCATCTTGAAGGACACCTAGATCTTTTTGCATCTGCATTCCCGTAGCTGCCGTTGAGATGATAGAGAGTGGCTGTCTCCATTGGTGAGCGATATTGGCTATCATCTCACCCATAGATGCTAGCTTTGATTGGGATTCTAGCTGTTTGAGTTTGGATATATCGATGATACTGATGATTCGTAGGTTTTTACTTGAGAGATTTTTTTCTTTCACAAGAGCATAAAATCGTGTCCCATCTTTTCGTAGCATACTTGCTTCATAAGGGGTTGTGTCATTTTGCAATTTTTTTTCTAGATGTAGCTCATGGTATTCAGACGCTAAAAAGTGGGTGATCCTTTTTCCTGCCATCTCTTGTTTTAAAGTATATCCAAAAAGCTCCACGGCACTTTTATTGATATCGATACAAATCCCATTTCGTGCCAAAAAGATAGCTTCAAGGGTAGAGTCTATAAGTTCACTGGTCTCTTTGACAGATTTTTTGAGCATATACTGCTTATAGAGGAAAAATAGTGCCAAAATAGCAAAGAGCCCCAGTATTTGCCAAAGAAGTGTGTAGTCTACTCCTTGTTCATACTTCACTGATATCCATTTGTTCAGAATCTCTCTTCTTTGATCATAAGAGATACTATCCACTGCTTTTTGCAAGATATCCAATAAAATAGGATCATCATCTCTTACTCCAATTCCCAGCTCCCAGTTTGAGGAGAGTTTTCCAGCGATTTTAAGTTCAGCCGCAAGGTTGGTTTGAAACTTATAAGCAACAGTTGCTAAAGTCCCTACAAATCCATAAAGCTCCCCTTTTCGAACCTTTTCAAGCCCCTCATCGATATCTTTTACCTCTACTATTTTGATATCTGGATGTTTTTGTTTTAGTATCTCTACAAAAGCATACCCTTGGGTGATCCCCACTTTTTTACCCTCAAGGTCTTTGATCCCATTGATAAATGGGACATCAAGTTTTGTTGCCACTACTAAAGGGACACTTAAATATGGAGTGGTAAAGTTAAGGTATTTTTCTCTGTTTGGTGTGGACATTGCCAAAGAGAGGATATCACACTTTCTTTGTTGTGCATACTCTAAGCTTTGATCCCAAGTATCTGTTTTGATAAGTTGAAACTGTACAGGGAGCTTTTTTTCAAACAGTTTATAGTACTCTGCACTCATCCCTCTATAGGTTCCATCTTCTCCAAGTGACTCAAAAGGCATCCAGTTTGGATCGATACACATGGTGATATACTTTTTATCATAAAGGTATTTTTCCTCTTTTTGTGTGAGTTCTATTTTGTTTTGGCTATGTTCTGTTTCGATGATCCACTTTTGACGAAGTTGGGAGAGGGTAGAGTAGGGGATTGAGTCTAGTGTTTTGTTGATGATAGAAGCTAAGATGGGTTTTTCTTTTGTGATACCAAATCGTAGATCTTCTGATTTTACTTCAGGGTGGGTAAATATCCCTGAGAGTTTTATATTTTTAAGCATAAGTTGTTCAATACGATGGATACTTAAAGCATTGCTCAAAACAGCATCTACTTTCCCATTTTGTAGTGCAAAAAATCTCCCATCAGTAGAGTCTATTTTTACCACTTCAATCCCATCTATATCTTGAAGGATATCTATAAGATAGGAGTTTTTCACCACTCCTACTTTTTTCCCTTGAAGGGATTCGATCCCTTGGTAGTTTTCAAAAGAATCTTTGGTAAATACCCCTATAGGGATCTCATAGTAGGGTTTTGTATAGTGAGTAAAGCTTACTCTACCTTCTTTAAAAGAGAGCTCACTGATGA
>JAGYNS010000157.1 GCA_018399655.1 Campylobacterales bacterium | reverse complement strand
TAAAGATAAACAAAACAGCCCAGTGAAGATAAAAAAATCTTCAAAAATCATACAAGTGAGTTTTTTACTTGATACACTTTGCACAGATGAAGTCACACAGTTACAAACACAAATAGATCAATTAGTAGCTTCATATCTAAAGGGCAAAGATGAACAACTACAAACTCACACTTAAAAAACAACCCCCAGTATCATACAACCCTTACCCTATTTATCTGTATATAATAGATGGTATTGAGTGTTTGCGATACCAAGCCCCAAAAAAAGTGATCAAAAACCTTTTTCAAAGGTACAAAATAGGACTGGGCAAGATCCCAAAAGGGGCAAAACTCCTCATCACAAAAGAGGATAGAAAACTCTTTGACACTATGATATTAGGGGGATGGGTATGTAGTAAGCTAAGTTTTACCTATGGGATATATTTAGCATCTCAAGACCGAATATTGACCGCCCCACAAGAGTGCCTATACTGGACTTTAGGACAAGAAGAGATAGAGAAGTTTACCAACTACACACGAGTAAGAGAAGCTACAAGAAGAAAAGAGCAAGAGAGAAAACAACAACAACAGGAGGAACAAGATGGAGCAGATACTTCTAACTTGTTTGATAGCCCTTTTTAGTTTCATAAGTGGCTGCTTTTATTGCAGCTACTCAAAGAGAAAACAACTAGAGGAGCAAAAAACACCATTTAAAAAGGAGATATACATATGACCGTACAACTACTACAATACAACGACCTAGCAGTGACCGCCCACGCTATTAGAACCTGCTGGCAAAGCTTTGATAAAAGCGATGATGGAGGAGAAAAAGACAAAGAGCTTATCCATAGAGTAGGCAATAAGTTCAAACACGCTTCCACCCTTGAGCATCTAAGCTATTCGTTTTATATACAAGGTATTAGTAGAGCTTGCTTGCAAGAACTAGCAAGACACCGCATAGCAAGCCTGAGCGTAAAATCGACACGATACACCCTCAAAGAGCTCAAAAACAATCCACCCCTTATGAACTCAAATCAAGCAGAGGGGACATATTGGCTATGGGATGAGATCGATAAGTATATAGTACTTACTGGAGAGTATGCAGTAGATACATATAGTGCGATGGCACTAGCAAATCTCAAAGATCTTTTAGAAGATGGAGTACCAAATGACCAGGCTAAATACGCCCTACCAGAAAGCTACAAAACAGAACTTACATGGACGATAAACGCACGATCACTTCAAAACTTTTTGTATCTGCGATCAAGTAAAAGTGCCCTATGGGAGATCCAACACCTAGCCAACGCTATATTTCAAGCACTCCCAAAAGATCACAAATATATTTTTGAGGATTTCATACAGGAGAAAACACAATGAGCATCAAGCTACCTATACTAGATGGAAGAGAGATCAAAAAGATGTGTATATACGCTTATGTACACTTTTTACTCAAAGAAGCAGAAGATCAAGTAAAAGAGGGAAAAGGGGAACAGTGTATAGAGCAAAGCGGTAATGCAAGAGATATAGCCCTAGAGATATTCGACACAATAGAACAAATGAACTACACCTACGACAGACTTGAGAAGCTAGCCCCTACTATTAGAACCGTAGCCCCTACATACAATACTATCACAAAAGTGGTACGCAAAAACTTCAAAGCTGGAGATCCATATATCCCACACTTTTTATCCCTATGTTTACTCCAGGAGATGAAGCTACGAGGACACAAAGAGTTTGAGCATATCGATCTTTTGGAAGTGATGGGATGGTACGAAATAGACAAAAGATCAGACACAAACTATCATCACAAATGTGCTATAGAGATTTTACAAAAAATATATAGGAAAAAATGATGGGAAATATAGTAGAAGATAACCTGTGGCTAAAAATACCAGTAAGCACAAGAATAGGGATACTCAAAAAGATACAAGCAAAAAATATCTACCTAGCTTCAAAAAAAAGAAATAGATCCCAAAGAGTCTATCTCTTGACCACAAGAACTGTAGATGAACTCAAAGCTATAGCAAAAAAACCAAGAGAGAAAGAGATCGTAGCAAACCTACAACAGCTTATAAACACTGGAGTATGGAAAGATAGGCAGATCTACAAAGAGAACAGATATGAAACAAGCCTAAGAGAGCTAGCAAGACAGCTCAATAGAGATGAGCTTTATTTTTACAATGTAGTACACAACTGTAAAGCGAAATGGAGCTATATGTTATCGTTTGATAAATCGATGAAAAAATCTATTTTGAAATATCTTGATCGTGTAAATTTCCTAAGAGAGAAGCTTCAAGATCTATACTACAGTAGCGAACAAGCAAGAAAGATAATGTATAGCTACTACAACACACCAAACCAAAACCAAAAAGATATAGCACTATCAAGAGCACTTTTTAATACACTAGATCCATTAAGTACTAGTTTTACTGTAGTGCAAAAGTGGGAGAAAATATACAAGGAGATAACAGATGAAAAGAGTGTATAGCCTCAAAGAGATATCCCTAGAACTCAATAGAAACCCACAATTTCTCAATACTATAAAACACACCAATAGAGAAAAATGGGAGAAGATGACAAGCTTCGATCAAGACTTGCGAAAATCTATCCTACTTTATATCTCTTATGTGGAAAACCTAAAAAGCAAACTTCAAGATCTCTATTACGACCCAAAAGCCTACGAGATCATGCTAAGTCACTATGGAGACACACATCCATGGCAAAGAGATGTAAGCTTGAGTGACCCACTATTTAATGCAATAGATGGACTTACCACAAGCTTTAGGTTTGTTCTTAAGATGGAGAAGATGATGGAAAAGATCAATGAGCAAACAAGAACAGTCGCATAAAGTATGCACTAAGTGCAAAGATATAAAGTGCATGGATCACTTTTACGATATGAAAAAGGTGGTCAAATATAAAGATAAAACCTATATATACGATAGAAAATATCCTTATTGTAAGAGATGCCACTATTATATCACTGCCAATAACGCAGGAATTGTAAATATTGGGAAACATAAAACAAAACATAAAAAAAGCAAAGAGGAGAGGATACAAATGTGGAATAGAAAACTTAAAAATATATGGGGAGGGGAAAAGGATGGAATGGTTGCTAAGTAGAGTTGGGGCGTTTTTAGATTATGCTTTTTTGTTGATGCTTTTTACATCGCCAGTTTGGGCATCAATAGCATTGATTTATTTTTTGATCTGGGGGTAACAAAAGATGAATTGGCAATATGGACTAGTAAGAAATAAACAAAACTTTCTATATCTATCAGAGATATACCATGGAGAGTGCCATAGTGATTCACTATCTATTGGTGGAGAATCAAGTGAAGAGATTATCCACAAATTAGAGATGATATTAAAAGATCTAAAAGACAACTTATTGATTATAGATGAAGTGGATTTTGAAGATGAGTAAAAGGAGTTATAGATGACTAGAGAAAATTTCGATATGCAGATACAAATAGTATTGCAAGATTTAGCAGATAATTGCAATAGCAGATACTGTAGCGAAGCCGAAAAAGACCACGAGATAGCAAGAGCCTATGAGGATATAGAAAAACTTATACAAGAACAGTT
>JAGYNS010000156.1 GCA_018399655.1 Campylobacterales bacterium | reverse complement strand
CCATATCTGGGTCCATCTTGTGATTTATTGTACATCCCTTTTATATACAAACCATTGGTATTGTTTTGTATGGAAAAATACGCACTCATATTTTTTTTATAAGGATTTGTATGACCGCTGTTTCCAACACTGTCATTTTGTACATAGACACTATCACCATCTGTATCTAAAAGATTCAAGTTTGTTGTAACACTGTAATTTTTGTATTTTTTACCGTATAAAAAATTAATAGCTTGAGTATTATTCTTACCAGCTTTTACTGTAATTATAGGTGCATTAATATCTTTACCATCTTTTGTAATAATATTAATAAGTGCAGCAAAAGCATTTTCTCCATATAAAGCAGAAGCAGGACCTTTTACCACCTCTATTCTTTGAATGAGTTCAACAGGAAAGTTTTCATAAGCACCAAGAGCTCCACCATTTAAAAGATCTACATTCAAGGAGTGCCCATCAACTAAGACTAAAACCTTTTCACTAAAATCACCTTGAATACCTCTTACTCCAATTTTATCTGTGTAAATATAAGTTTGAGATATATTAATTCCTGAGATTGTAGTTAAAAGATCTAGAAAAGTTTTTGAACCTTTGCTTCTTATAAAATCTTCTTCAATGACTGTCACTGACGCAGGAGTTTTTTTTATACTCTCTTTTACTCTTGAGGCAGACACTACAAAAGTTTCCTCCTCAAGCCAATGTATCTCATCTTGAAGAGTACTTTCTAAAGAGTTGGCTAAAATTATTGTAGGTAGTAATAAAAGACCTAGTAGTTTTTTATACATACTTGATAATCCTCAAAAAGTTTAATTTGTGTACATAATAAGTAATTGTAGTATTAAATAGGTTAAATGTTTATTATCTACTGATTTACTTATAAAGTTTTAAACTACCATAGCGGTAATATGGTATGTGAAAAATGCCATAATCCACGCGACTGTAGTGGTAAATACAAAGAGATATCCTAGATATTTATATCCTCCTGCTTCTTTAGCAAAGACCATGGAAGCTGCAAAGCATGGAAGATAGATCATCGCAAAGACTAAAAATGCCATAGCTGTAGGGAGTGGTATCTGTTTTTTAAGTTCACTTAAAAGTCTCTCATCCTCTTCTGTGACATCTTCCCCTACATTGTACAAAATCCCAAGGGTAGCTACAACTACTTCTTTAGCTGCAAGTCCAGTTTCAAGTGCAACGGTTAGCTTCCAGTCAAATCCAAGTGGGGCAAAAAGTGGCTCAGTTGCTTTTCCTAGTTGCCCTAGATAGCTTTGTTCTAGTTGCACGGCTTTATTTTCACCCTCACTTTTTGGATAGGTACTTGCAAACCATATCAATATAGAAGCTGCTAGGATAAATGTCCCCGCTTTTTTAAGATATGACCATGCTTTTTGAGATACGATCATATAGATAAGTTTCAAGCTTGGAAGTCGATATTTTGGCATCTCCATCACAAATGGTTCATCCTCTCCACGAAATACAAACATTCGCAACACTTTTGCCATAATAAGTCCTAAAAATGCTCCTGCTATATAGATGATAAAAAGAACATTCCCAGCATCTTCTGCTGCAAAAAATGCACTTACAAAAAGTACATAAATAGGAAGTTTTGCTCCACAGCTCATAAATCCTATCACAAACAAAGTGATCAGTCTATCTTTTTCATTTTTGAGTGTTCGTGTTGCCATATACGCAGGAACTGAGCAACCAAATCCAGTCACAAGTGGGATAAAACTTTTCCCATGAAGTCCGAACTTATGGAAAAACCCATCAAGCAAAAATGCCACACGACTCATATATCCAGTAGTTTCAAGAAGTGCAATTCCTATATACAAAATTATAATATTGGGTAAAAATAAAACAACCGCCCCAACTCCAGCGATGATCCCATCAGCTACGAGGGAACGCAACCCTTCATGGGCAATATTTTCCCCCACCGCTTGGGCTAACCATGCAAATCCCATATCAATATAGTCCATAGGGATAGCACCTAGCTCAAAAGTAAGCTGAAAAAGTCCCCACATCAAAAATAAAAATATTGGGATACCGATAAATTTATTGATAAGGATTTGATCTATTTTTTTAGTAGTTGATTTTGGTTTTTCAGGGTCTTTTGTGCTCACGGTTTCTGTTTTGATACCATGAGCTATAGAGTGATACTCTTGGGTTCGAATCTCTTTGATATCTTCACACTCGAAATAATTACTAATACGATCATGTGCTAGTAACAATCCCCCTTGAAGCTGAGAAAAAATAGGTTTATCGTGAATAAATCGATAAAACTCCTCATCTTCAAAAATAAGCTTCAATGCCATCTCTCTTGGACTTAGATCATCACATTGAAAATTTTTCCCCTCAAAAAACTGCGTTAAGTTATAAAGTTCCTCTTCAATCACATCGCTATAGCTAATATTGGAATACAATCGCGTATCGCTATCATAATAGTCATGGACAATATCTAAAAGCTCATCGATCCCCTCTTTTGTATTGGCACTCACTGCTACTACTGGAATTCCTATAAGAGCTTCTATTTGCTTCACATCTATTTGTAAGCCCTCTTTTAAAGCTTCATCGTACATATTTAAAGCGATTACCATTTTTTTATTGAGCTTTAAAAGTTCCAATGTCAGAAGTAGGTTTCTCGTAAGATGTGTCGCATCAATCACATTGATAATGATATCGTACTCTTTTTGCTGTAAAAACTCTTTGGCTACTTTCTCTTCTGTTGAAAATCCATGAATAGAATAAGTCCCTGGAAGATCTATCATCTGCACTTGATGGCAGTGGTGTTCAAAACAGATCTCTGTTTTTTCTACTGTTACTCCACTAAAGTTTCCAACTCGAAGTCTTGAGTTGGACATCGCATTGATAAGGGAGGATTTTCCCACATTTGGCTGACCTGCTAAAACTATTTTCATAGGAACCATTATATAGCCTCTACTTCAATACTTTTTGCCTCTTCCATTCGAAGAGCTATTGAGGTATCTTCTACCATAACCTCTATAGTGTTTTTTGCAAAGCTTATATTTTCTACTTCTATAATACTATTTTTAAAAATTCCAAAAGAGTAAAATCTTTGTTTTAATTCTTCATTACAATTTATTGTTTCTACTTTTGCTTTTTGATTGACTGATAACTCTGACAGTTTCATTCATATTCCTCAATAAAATTTTTAGGAATGCTAACTTATCTGTACTTAATTTGCCATTAAATTGAAAGTGATTATCACTTTACTAATTGGATATCGAAGTTTTTATCAAACTGATAACGAACATGAAAATTATCAAGAAGATTTTGTATGGTCAAAAACTCATCTATATTGGTTTCCTCTTGAAATTTTTGATTCACTATGCGATTGAGTTTTGAATCATATACAAATGTTTCAAACCCTTTTAAAACCTCTAATAATGCAATGCTCATTTTAAATCCTTTTATAATGATAATTGATATCAATAAAGAATTATAGAATCTCTTCCCTTAATAAAAGATTAAAATTGATATTTATTATCAATAAACAATTCTATAATAAAACATAGTGCTACTTCAAGGTATAATTAGTTCCTAAAATTATATATTAAAGGTGTTT
>JAGYNS010000155.1 GCA_018399655.1 Campylobacterales bacterium | reverse complement strand
TTTTTATAAATTTTTTAGGATCGGTTTGCTTTTCATGCTCTAAGGCTTCAAGAGCAATTTCAAAAAGTTTTTGATGCTCTTGGTCAATCACTGCTTCCCCTATTTTGTAATTGTCATCCCATGAAAAAATATCGCGAAGCTCTTTGAGATCTCTTCTAAAATGATGCACCTTTTTATCTTCAATAATAATATGTCTGACTATATAATCTTTTACAAATCGTTTCAATACCTGATGCATCTGTTCTTGGGTTAATTTTTCCATAGTGTTTACAAAATTTTCAAGAGCGGTTATAATTTTTTGATGAAGTTTTATATGATGCTCAAGTTTATCATAGGATATCTCTTTCATATAGCTCTCTTCACTTTTAAAGTGGTATTTTGTATATTCAACCAATTGCTTTACAGCTTCTTTAATCTCAATTTTAGTTTGAGCTTTTTCAATATTTTGTGCTAGGTGAAAAAGTATCTTATGCTCTTTATCAATTGCAGTATGCCCCATTGAGTAGACTTTATTCCATTGTAAGTTTTGACAAACACTCATTAAATTTTCTCCATTTGTGGTATAGTTATAAATTTTCAGATTATTATACCACACAATTGTCATATTAACGCAATATTTTAAAATATCTTTTTTTATAGATAGTTAGGTTACAATTCTAGATAAAAAACTTGAGGATTTGTTATGCAAATGAAAAAAGTATTGCTTATTGAAGATGATAAAGAACTTCAAGTTTTGATAAGCGATTACCTTTATGAATATGGTCATATTTGTGAAAGCTATACTCTTCCTTTAGAAGCTATAGAGGAGTTTGAAGCAAACCACCACCTTTATTCCATTGTTATTTTAGATTTGGGACTTCCTGGGATGGATGGTTTTGATCTTTTTAAAAAAATAAAAACAATAAAAAATATCCCTATTATCATCTCTACAGCGAGAGATGATATTGGCAATAAAATTTATGGATTTGAGTTAGGAGCTGATGATTATCTCTCCAAGCCATATGAACCAAGAGAGTTGGTTTTGCGTATTGATGCGACACTTAATCGATATAGTATAAAAGAGCAAATCGTGTTGCAAAATCTACTTATCGACAAAGGGAAAAAACAGGTTTTTTTAAAAGGGGAGGAGATAGAGTTTACAAAAATAGAGCATGAAATATTTTTTTTATTAATCGAGCACCCAAACAAAACTCTTTCACGAGAAGAGATTGTCAATCAAACCTCTTTAAAAGAGGATACAAAAAATCGAACTATCGATATGCATATAAGTAATATTCGGTTTAAAATTGATGATGACCCAAAAGATTCGCAATATATAAAATCTGTTTGGGGGATAGGATACAAATTGCTTCATGACAATTAAAAAACGACTCCATATCTCTTTTGCATTGATCTTATCAATTATCCTTTTTATTGTTGGTATATTTTTTTATACGATGTACAACTTAAGTAAAATTCATCTCTCACAGATACAAACATACGAAGAAATAAGATCGGTAAAAAAAATAGATGGCTACTATAAAGATCCAAAGCTTTTAAAAAAGATAAACCAACTTCAAAAAGAGGTTTACCAAAGAGAACAAAAAAGGGATGAGTTTGTCAATAAAATTAAAATTGAGCTTGTAATTTTACTTTTTATTGCTATTATTTTAGCACTTATTATCTCTTCAAAATTGATCAAAGAGATTGAAACTATTTTATCTAAGCTTAATAATGGAGTTTTACAACTTTTAAACAATGATGAAACAGTGATCAAAGTGGATATAGGAAAAAACAATGAGCTAAGTGAGATCACAAACAACCTTAATACTTTTTTGGAAAAAAAAGAAAATATTATAGAAGCCAGAGAGGAGCTTTTAAGAAATATAAGCCATGAGCTAAAAACCCCTATTACCAAAGGAAAATTTCTTTTGGAAAAATTAAAAATACAACACCACCCCACCACTTTACAAGGGATAGACAATGTGTTTTATGATATTGAGCAGCTCATAAGCAAACTTCTCCAAAGAGAAAAACTTAATTTCGCAGTTTTGCACTACTCCCAATTTAAAATTACAAGTTTGATTTTGGAATCCCTTTCAAAACTTTCTATTGAGGATGAAACAAAAATTGAAATAGATATCAAAGATGATTTTAAAATAGAAGGAGATCGGGAGTATCTTATCATTGTAGTGAAGAATCTTATAGATAATGGCTTGAAATATGCTTCAAGTTATCCTATAATTATTCAAGCAGAACATAATAGTTTATATATCAAAACCAAAGGGGAGAAGCTCTCCCACGATCTTTTATACTATATTCAGCCATTTACGAGAGAACCTAACCAACAAATTGGACATGGATTGGGGTTGAACATTGTTTCTAAAATAGTTCAAATGCACCATTTTAAACTCTATTATGAGTATCAAGATCCTTACAATGTTTTTTTTGTAGCTTTTCAAAAGTAGTTTTGTCAAGAAAATGTCAAGAAACTTTACCTTGTAGAATTGACACTCAAACGATACTATTACTCTACATTATTGATGGAGTAATAGTATGGTAAAAAATATGTCTAAACCTCTTGTAAAAGAGGAAACAAGAAAGGTATTGACTATCAATGATAATTGTCAATGTAGGATCAAACCAAAACTTATTCGAGATGTAAAAACGGAAGCTATTTTAGTATTTGCAAGAACCGCGTTAGAGCGATTTTTTCTTAAAATAGAAAAAGAGAATATCGCTTTTGATGAGGATAAACGAGTTGAACAGTTTTACCAAACTTTGCAATCTATGCTCAATGATCTTCAAGCATATGTGGTCAATGTAGATTATCTTATGCAACTAATGCAGTATGCAAAAGCGTATCCAAAAAGTATGGAGCTAAAACAGCTTGCAAAATATGAAGAGCCACTTATATTATATTATGATGCGATGGCAAAAAAGGTGGAAAAAGAGTTTGTTGATCAAAAAACAGCTATACCTGAGTTTATCGTATTGTGTGTTTTATCCAACTGGTTTTTAGAAGATGAAAAATCTACCTCTTTGTTTCAATTTATCCAAAAGTATGATTTTTTGGAGCTGATTGACCTATTTGAAGAGTATATTCACACAAAATCACCTGAGCAAAAAAAATATCTTTTGCAGATGCATAAAATATCTTTTTCTATTACTGAAACATTGAAAAAAACAAAATACAAGTTTAATACCCAAAGGGTTTCAAAAAAAAGGAAAAGATAGCAGTTTTAGGTTTAAAAGTTTATGGTATAATAGCCAAAGAAACTTTTAAATCTACCTTGAGGAGTTACTTTTTTGCATATCACAACTCCAAAATTTCATAAAGTCTATATAGAACTTACCAATATTTGTGGACTTGAGTGTAGCTTTTGTCCCACAAAAGAGACTCTGAATCCACACAACATCTCAATAGAACAATTTGAGCAGATATTAGAGCAAATAAAATCTTATACAAAAGTGGTTGCATTTCATATATTTGGTGATCCATTAACACTAAAGAATCTTAAAAGTTATCTTGATATGGCACACAAATATCGCTTGCAAGTAGAGATAACAAGCAGTGGTTTTTTCCTTCCCAACCATCCACTGGAGCTTTTTTTACACCCTTCCATTCGTCAAATTAA
>JAGYNS010000154.1 GCA_018399655.1 Campylobacterales bacterium | reverse complement strand
GGGAACAAAGTGGAAGAGCTTCAAAAATGGGGCTAGAGATGCTTCGGATCAAAGATAGAAAAAATAACGACTTTGTACTAAGCCCAACCAATGAAGAGGCGATGGTAGAACTTGTAAAAAATAGAATCACAAGCTACAAAGATTTGCCACTGAATTTATACCAAATCAATACAAAATTTCGTGATGAAGCAAGACCACGATTTGGGCTTATGCGAGGGCGAGAGTTTTTGATGAAAGATGGATACTCATTTCATGAGTCTGAAGATGATCTAATAAGAGAGTTTACTCTGATGGAGGAGACCTATAAAAAGATCTTTACAAGACTTGGATTAGAGTTTCGTGTAGTAGAAGCTGATAGTGGAGCTATTGGGGGAAGTGGTTCTAAAGAGTTTCATATCTTAGCAAATAGTGGGGAAGATACTATTGTAGTGTGTGACAATTGTGACTATGGAGCCAATATTGAAGCGGCGAAGCGAAAACCAAGAGTGGTCGATACGGTATCCATAGGAAGCGGTAAGATAGAAACTCCAAACTGTAAAACAATAGATGAAGTAAGTAGTTTTTTAAAAGTAAAACCATCTCAAACCATCAAAGCGGTTATCAAAAAAGCGGTTTTTGAAGAAGGATCAAAAATAGTTGTTTTCTTTGTAAGAGGAGATGATGAACTAGAAGAGACAAAAGCAGTCAATGCAGTCAATGCTTTAGAACTTGATGAAGCAAGTGAAGAGGAGATCAAAGAAGCAGGACTTATCGCTGGGTATGTTGGGATAGTTGATCTTCCAGAAAATATCACATACTTTATAGACAATGAGCTAAAAGATGAAACCCAGATGATATGTGGAGCCAATGAGGAAAATTATCACTTAACAGGAATTGAGGTTTGTTGTAAAGAGGAACAACTCTATGCTGATCTTATCGCCGTTGCCGAGGGTAATGAATGCAGCTGTTGCGGTGGAACATTGTCTCACACAAAAGGGATCGAAGCGGGACATATCTTCCAACTAGGCACCACATATAGTGAGCCTTTGGGGGCAAACTTTTTAGATGCCAATGGCAAATCACAACCTTTTGTGATGGGAACTTACGGAGTAGGGGTCAGTAGATTAGTCGCAGCTGTGATAGAGCAAAGTCATGATGAGAAAGGGTGTATCTGGACAAAAGATACTGCCCCATTTTTTGTAGATATCATTGTATCAAATGGGAAAAAAGAGGATGAGCTTCAAGCGGGAATCGATATCTACGAAGAGCTCAATGCAAATGGAATTGAAGCTATATTAGATGACCGTAAAAAAGAGCGATTTGGATTTAAGATGGGAGATTTTGAGCTAATAGGTTTCCCTTATGCTGTAGTGATTGGGAAAAAGTTTGCAGATGGACTAGTGGAGATTATTTGTAGAAAAAGTGGTGAAAGAGGAGATGTAAAAAAAGAGGATCTTTTAGCAACACTTCAAAGAGTTTATCGTGAAAACTTATCGCTTCATAGAGTGATCAACCAAGTAGAAGATATATAAAGTTACCTATATGTACCCCAATAACCTACCACTCAATATATCATTAGATGGGCAAAGTGTAGAGCAAAAACGATCAGAGATATTAGAGTATTTTTTAAATACATATCATATCTTTGAAAAGCTTTTTGAAATATTTCAAGATGATCAGGTTTTTTATGAAAGACCTGAGCCTTTAAGACACCCTTTGATCTTTTATTATGGGCATACCGCTTGCTTTTATATCAATAAATTGCTTATCTCTAACAATATTACTAATAGAATTAATCCAGAGTTTGAAAATATGTTTGCTATTGGTGTAGATGAGATGAGCTGGGATGATCTTGATGAGAAAAACTATGAGTGGCCAAGCGTCGATGCAGTAAGAGAATATCGAGCTAAAGTAAAAGAAACGGTTGTAGAGTTTATCAAAAGTTGTGAATTTTCCCTGCCAATTGATTGGGAAAGTCCTATGTGGATAATCCTTATGGGAATTGAGCATGAGCGAATCCATATCGAAACTTCAAGTGTACTTCATAGACAGTTAGATAGTAAACTTGTCAAAGAGGATCCATTTTTTATAGAGTGTAAAGAGGATTCAAAACCACCTCAAAATGAACTTGTAAAAATTGAGGGTGAAATCGTAAAACTAGGGAAATCAAAAACAGATGATTATTATGGTTGGGATAATGAATATGGAGAGTATCAAGAGAAAGTAGAAGATTTTAAAGTATCAAAATACCTTGTATCAAATGGTGAGTTTTTGGAGTTTGTCCAAGATGGCGGATACGAAAAAGATCAGTATTGGAGTGATGAGGGGAGAAGATGGAAAGCGTATAAAAAAGCAACTCATCCAACTTTTTGGAAAAAGCAAGATGATCAATACTTTTATCGAACTCTAACCCAACAAATACCCCTTCCACTTAGCTGGCCTGTAGATGTGAACTACTTAGAAGCGGAGGCTTTTTGTAGCTATAAGTCTGAAAAAACAGGCAAGCTGATCACCCTTCCAACTGAAGCGATGTGGCATCAAGTGTATGAAAAATATAGTGGGGCTATACAGTTTACAAAGGGAAATATCTCATTGCTTCACTATGCAAGTTCTGCTCCAGTGGACAGTTTTGCTTTTGGAGATATCTATGATCTTGTAGGAAATGTATGGCAATGGACCTCTACCCCAATAGATGGCTTTGAAGGTTTTGAAGTTCATCCAATCTATGATGACTTTTCAACACCCACTTTTGATAATAGACACAACCTTATCAAAGGGGGAAGCTGGATCAGCATGGGAAATGAGACCTTAAAGTATAGTCGCTATGCTTTTAGAAGACACTTTTATCAACATGCAGGATTTCGATATGTAGAAGTTAAAGAGCTTCACAAAAACAGCTCAAACAATTTTTATGAAACTGATACACAGATATCTCAATACTGTGATTTTCATTTTGGAGAGGAACATTACGGCTTGGAAAACTTTCATAAAAGATGTGCCAAGATCGCTTTTGAGTACTGTGATAAAAAAAGAAAAGCTTTAGATATAGGATGTAGTGTAGGGCGTGGAGTTTTTGAATTGGCTCAAAAATTTGATCATGTGACAGGGGTCGATTTTAGTGCAAGATTTATCAAAGTGGGACAGCTTTTATTAGATCAAAAAAGTGTTGGATATACCAGACAAATTGAAGGTGATATCACTGAAAAGGTGGAGGTAAGCCTAAAAGAGTTAGGTCTTGATGATCTTAAAAACTCTCAAATTGAATTTTGGCAAGGGGATGCTTGCAACCTCAAACCACATTTTACAAGATATGATCTGATAATATCTATCAATCTAATCGATAGAGTCTATGATCCTAAAAAGTTTCTTTTAGATATGGCACACAGATTAAATAGCGGTGGAATCTTTATCCTTGGAAGCCCTTTTACATGGAATGAAGAGTATACCCCAAAAGAGGATTGGCTTTGCACTAAAAGCAAAACAACTCAAGAGAGTATAGATGAGATACTTGAGAATGACTTTGAACCGCTGTGTGAGCCTTTTTTAGAGGAGTTTGTGATACGAGAGACCGAACGGAAATTTCAACACTCAAAAAGTCAAATATCTATTTGGAAGAAAAAATAGTATGGCAAATTTTGA
>JAGYNS010000153.1 GCA_018399655.1 Campylobacterales bacterium | reverse complement strand
GCGGGAGCCGAAGTGGCCGAATGTGCCGCACCCTTTGTATAATGAAAAGCAAAAGAGAAGACACGATGTCTTGCCAGGTATCACAGGGTGGGCTCAGGTAAATGGAAGAAATGCTATAAGTTGGGAGCAAAAATTTGAGTATGATGTATGGTATGTGGATAATCAATCTTTTGTCTTAGATATGAAAATATTGTGGCTGACATTTTTAAAGGTTATAAAAAGAAGTGATATAAGCTCAAATACAAGTGCCACTATGGAAAAGTTTACTGGTAATTAGTTATTGGTTTTTAGAGAATTTTTGATATAATAGTGTACAGTAATCTGTAAGGAGTAAATATGCAAGTGATAAGTATGACTGAAGCTAGAAACAACCTAAAATCAGTATTTGATAGTGTGTATAGAGACCATGAAGAGGTGATCATCCATAGAAAAGGGCGTGAAAATGTGGTGATGATCTCTATGGATGAGTACAATTCAATGAAAGAGACAAATTATCTTTTGAGTAGTCCAAAAAATGCAAAACATTTAAGAGAATCTATAGAGCAGCTTAAAGCTGGTAAAATTGTTGAAAGAGACCTTATAGAATGCGATTGATTTTTTCTGATAAAGGTTGGGATGATTACCTTTATTGGCAAAAAAATGATAAACAAATTTTAAAGAAGATAAATCAACTTATAAAAGATATCAAAAGAGAGCCATTTGAAGGAATAGGTAAGCCAGAACCATTAAAACATGAATTAAGTGGATTTTGGTCTAGAAGAATTACAGATGAGCATAGACTAGTATATCAATTTGATGTAAGTGGATTATCTATAGCTTCTTGCAGGTACCATTATTAATGAAAAGTATATACATCTACGGTGCTAGTGGACATGGATTGGTTGTGGCTGACATTGCTAGAGCTTGTGGGTATGACAATGTTATATTTGTAGATGATGGGGTCAATGAGTATCCATCTTTTGAAGATATAAAAAGAACCAGTGGTATTCCAGTAGCATTTGGAATAGGGAGCAATAGTATCAGAGCAAAGCTTTATGAAAGAGTTCAAAATAGTGGCTTTGAGATAATTAGTTTGATACATCCAAGTAGTGTTATATCTCCAAGTGCCACTATAGGTAAGGGAACAGTTGTGATGCCAAATGTAGTAGTAAATGCAAAAGCTACCATAGGAGATGGTGTGATACTAAATAGTTCTTGTGTAGTAGAGCATGAGTGCATCATAGATGATTTTGTACATATCTCACCAAATGTGGCACTTGCAGGAGATGTTAAAGTGGGTAAATATACACATATTGGAATAGGTTCTAATGTGATACAAGGTATAATTATTGGTGAAGATACACTCATAGGAGCTGGGTCAACTGTAGTCAAAAATATAGGAGATTTAAAAAAAGCTTATGGAAATCCATGTAGAGAGATTGGAGATATTGATAGATGAGTGAAAAAAATATTACCCTCACTAAAAGTGAGGGGGTGCCAACTAGGGCTAAAGATGGGAGTATTCTATCACAAAATCAAAATATTGTCAAGAGTGATAGAAAGTTTTTAAGTGCTCCACATATGAGTGGAAATGAACTAAAGTATATTGAAAAAGTGTTTGAAAGTAACTATATAGCACCACTTGGTGAGTATGTCAATAGATTTGAGCAGAGTATCAAAGAGTATACTGGTGCAAAAAATGCTCTTGCAGTGACAAGTGGAACCGCTGCTCTTCATCTAGCACTTAGAGTTTTGGGAATTGGTAAGGGTGATGATGTATTAGCATCTTCGTTTACATTTATAGGTTCAATCAATGCGATCATCTATCAAGGGGCAAATCCAGTATTTATAGATAGTGATAAGCAGTCGTGGAATTTATCTCCAAAATTACTTAATAAATATCTTTGTGAATGTGAAAAAAAGCCTAGAGCATTGATAGTAACCCATCTATATGGTATGTGTGCGGATATTGAAAAGATTAAAACTATTTGCGATACACATGGTATATACTTAATCGAAGATGCTGCTGAGAGTTTAGGTGCTACCTTTGATGGAAAGCATACTGGTACTTTTGGGGATTTTGGAATATATAGCTTTAATGGAAATAAAATCTTAACTACAAGCGGTGGTGGGATGCTTGTAAGTGATAATGAGGAGTGGATTCAAAAAGCTAAGTTTTATAGTACCCAAGCAAAGGAGCCATATATTCATTATGAACATCTTGAATATGGCTACAACTATCGTATGAGCAATGTATTAGCAGCTATCGGGGTGGCTCAGATGGAAGTGATAGAGGATCGTGTATTGAAAAAAAGGGAGATCTTTGAGTGGTATAAAAAATATTTAGGTGATGTGGAAGAGATCACATTTATGCCAGAGTTACAAAACTCAAGAGGAAATAGATGGCTTACAGCTATGATCTTTGAAAAGGTCAATTACAATAATATAATGAAAGCTCTTGAGGATATCAATGTAGAAAGCAGACCACTATGGAAACCTATGCATATGCAACCAGTTTTCAAAGATGCAAAATCTGTAGTAGATGGTGTAAGTGAAGAGTTATATAATCATGGTCTTTGTGTAGCAAGTAGTACAATTATGACAGAAGATGATGTCAAAATGATTTGTGAGGTGATTAAGGATAATTTAGAGGAATAAAAAAAGAAGTATAATTCATAATGAAAAAGTTTTGATTTAATTGACAACATGTCATATAAATGATATAATCGTTATAAAAAAGGATACCAAAATGCAATCAGTTCAAGTAGCTCATTTGAAATCTCACTTTTCAGATATCTTAAAAATGATCAAAAGTGATGGTGAAAAATTTGTTATAGAGTATGGAAAGCAACATGAAAAAATAGCTATGCTTGTACCTTATGACAAAAGCTTAGAGATAGAAGATGAAAGACAATTTGGTATTGGTAAAGGCAAAGGAAGTTTTACTATAAAAGAGGATTTTAGTATGAGTGATGAAGAGTTTCTTGGACTATGAACAACAGACTTATCATAGATACACATATATTTTTATGGCTTGTTTTTGACCCTACTAAAATAGAAAAAGTAAAACTTGATATGCTCAAAAGTCCAAAAAATAGAATCTATGTGACAAGTATCACTTTTTGGGAAATATCATTGAAGTATAATCTTGGTAAGCTAGAGTTGGAAGGATATATACCAGATGAATTGCCTTTACTAGCTGATAAAATGGGAATAGATATCATGCCTATAGATGTTGATACCTTTGCTAGTTTTTATAAGCTTCCAAGACCTGAATCTCACAAAGATCCATTCGATAGAATTATAATATGGAAATGTATTGAGGAAAAGATCACTCTGGTATCAAAAGATAGGAAATTTCCAGAGTATGAACAATATGGTTTAAAAATAATATAATATTTAAAGGAAAATAAAAGTGCAACAACAAAATATGATACAAGAAGATGAGATAGATCTAAAGGAGTTGTTTTATGGAGTTTGTAAGAAGCTTTCAAAATGAAACTAGATAAACGGATGTTAAACTTTTTTGTCATAGTAGTTCTATCAACTATAACTTTTGCATGGACTTTTTTTATATTTCATCAAAAGATATTGTGGGATGTTATAGCTATAGTGATAGTGTTTCGTATAGTCGCTTCCCTTTTGATATTTAAAGAT
>JAGYNS010000152.1 GCA_018399655.1 Campylobacterales bacterium | reverse complement strand
TTTCCCATATCTTTTTCCCAAGCTTCTAAGATAAGTTCCTCTTCACTTTCATGGGTACTTCCAACTGTGATCATCACTGTATCTGGTTTTTCAAGTTTTTTGGTTATTTTTGGAAGATTGGCAAGCTTTAGATTTCCAATCACTTCTACATCTTTTGCACCAAGTGAAATTAGCCTTTGTTTATCAAGTTCACTTTGAGCAAATACTTTATCTATATGTTTAAAAATCTGTTTATAAAAAAAAGCAAGTCGTTGATAGCTTTTATAGGATCTATCATTGATCCTTGCATTGATCAATACTGTTTTTGCTCCACGATTTTTAGCTACTAAAAAAAGCATATACCAAAGCTCAGCTTCCATCACTAATAATACTTTTTGCTTTTTTATCCAAAAAGGTAAGAAGATTTCAAAGGGAAGATATCTTACATTGGGAACCAACTCTTTGGCTTTTGCAAATCCTGTATTGGTAATCACTGATAAATTTATCTCATCTTTATCAAACTTATCTAGTATCGGTTTTAACGCTGTGGTTTCCCCTTGAGAGCAACTATGAAACCATATTTTATTCTCTGGTAAAGATGGATTGTTTTTTAAAAAAAATTTTGCAGGTATTGCTTCACGGTACTTTTTTGATCTTGATTTAAAAAGAAGATATGGAATAGCTAAAATATAAACAATAAGTGCTAAAAGATAATATAGATATTTAAACATACAAATTCTGTAGGCTTTCGCCTACATGATAATTTATGCAGACTCTGTAGAGTCCTTATAAATTATCCTCCCACAATGCGGACAAGTCATAATCTCATCACTTGTTATAAACTCACTATAAAATCTATTGCTAAGTTTCATATGACATCCATAACATGCTTGGTTTTTAATTGGAACTACGGCACTTTCTTTTGCCCATCTTTTTATTTTTTCATAAAAAGCTAAAACTTTTGGGTCAACCTTTGAAACAAGAATTGACTTTTGCTCATAAAGCTCCCCTTTTTGCTTTTCAAGATTTTCAATACTTGTATCGATCACCTCTTTAAGCTCGCTTACTGACTCTTGCTCTTTTTGAAGATTTTCTTTGAGTGTCTCTAGGTCTTCACTTTTTGAAGTGATCAGTGCATCAAGTCTGTTGATCTCTTCATTGGCAAAGTTTACTTGCTCTTTTGCGATCTCCTCTTCAAGTTGAAGTGCTTTTACCTCTTTTTCATTTTTAGCGACTTTATGCTTCCCTGCTATCTCTTCAAGTTTATCTGAGAGTTCTTTGAGATGGATATCGTTTTTGATTCTTTTGTTTTTTGTATCATCTATAAGCTGATACAACCTATCAATCTCTGCGTTTATCTCATCAACAACTTTCGTAAAAGCTTTGAGTTTCTCTTGCTCATTTTCAATTTGTGGGTCAAATCCAACAATATCTTTATCAAATTGAGATAATTTTACTAACTGTGTTAAATGTTCATTCAATGTTCATTTCCTCTTTATCTATTTCTATTTAAAACTAAACGGGTTTTGTGAAGCTGTGATTATAGCTTTTTTTTCATTTATTTGCAAATACTCTTTTAAAAGCCCCTCTAAAAGGGTACAAAAATGGATCTCACTTTCAAAATGTCCTATATCTATTAAATTGATATTATTTGCCATCGCTGCCATTGCTTCATGATATTTTATATCCCCTGTTAAAAAACAGTCTGCTTTCACAAAGGGTAAAAGACTCATCCCTGAACCTGTCGTTAAAGCTATCTTTTGTATCTTTTTTTTAGACTCAACCACTTTGACTATCTCTAATCCTAACTTCTTCTTTACCAAACCAATAAGCTCATCAAAACTCATATCTACACAAGCTGTCTGGATAAACTCTTCCTCTGCTTTAAAATCCAATCCTAATATCTCATTTCCCACATAGCTGTTAAGGTGGGTTTTATCGATATTTGTATGCAAGCAGATCAGTGTGATATCTTTTTTGATAAGCTCTTTTGTGATTTTAGAACTATAGTCATTGTAGTTGATCGTTTTGAGTGGTTTAAAGATCAAAGGGTGGTGGGTGATGATCAAACTATGGGGTTCAAGTTTGCTAACCATCTCAAGATCAAGATCAAGTGAGATATAGATATTTTCAAACTGATCATCCATATTTCCAATGATCAATCCACTATTGTCCCATTTTTCTTGTAATTCAAAGGGACTAATCGAATCTAAATAATTGTAAATCTCCCCTACTCTCATACTTTTTATTGCCCTAACCTTTTCAAACGCTCTGATTCTTGCTCTTTATACATCGTAGCACATCCAAGAGCTAGTTCACGCACCTTTAAGATATAGTTTTGTCTGCTTGTGACACTTATTGCTTTTCTTGCATCTAGTGTATTAAAAGCATGACTTGCTATCATACATTGGTCATACGCAGGAAGTGGAAGCTGTGCTTCTAAACATCGCTTACACTCCTCAAAAGCATCTTCAAAGTGTTGGAAAAGCATATCGGTATTGGCAACTTCGAAGTTGTATTTACTAAATTGTACTTCCCCTTCAAGATGGATATCTTTGTAGGTTGTTTTTCCATATTGGTTCTCATTCCAAACGATATCAAAAACCGTATCAACCCCTTGAAGATACATCGCTAGTCGCTCTGTTCCGTATGTGATCTCAACAGCAACTGGGTCACAAGCTAAGCCTCCTACTTGTTGGAAGTAAGTAAACTGCGTTACTTCCATCCCATCAAGCCACACTTCCCATCCAAGTCCCCATGCTCCTAGAGTTGGCGATTCCCAATTGTCTTCAACAAAACGGATATCATGTTTGGATAGATCAAGCCCTAAATACTCCAATGATCGTAAATACAAATCTTGAATATTATCTGGACTAGGTTTTATCAAAGCTTGAAACTGATAGTAGCTCCCAAGCCTGTTTGGGTTTTCCCCATATCGTCCATCAGTTGGTCGGCGACTTGGTGCTACATATGCTACACTCCACGGTTTGCTATCTAAAGATCGTAGGAGTGTTGCAGGATGAAAAGTTCCCGCACCTGCTGGGATATCGTACGGTTGTACGATATTACACCCCTCATTTGCCCAAAACTCTTGAAGTTTTAAAAGTAGTTGTGAAAAAGTTAACATTTTTCCCATCAATTATTCAGCGTCCAATAAAACTTCAATCTCTTTAGAATCATTGACCACTTTTTTCTCTTTTACTACTCTATCTTCTGTGAGTTTTATTGCTAACTCTTTATCAGTGATAGCTAAAATTTGCATCGCTAAATATGCAGCATTCATAGCTCCTGCTTTTCCTAGTGCTACAGTTGCTACTGGCATCCCTGAAGGCATTTGAACAGTACTTAGCATTGCATCCATACCATCCATTGCTCCCCCTTTCATAGGAACCCCAATAACTGGTTTTGTAGTCCCAGCTGCCAATGCTCCAGCTAGATGTGCTGCCATACCAGCAGCTGCAATAAATACTTTTGCCCCTTTGGCTTCAGCCGATTTTATATAATCTTTTGTTCTTTGTGGTGATCTGTGAGCAGAACTTATAATAAGCTCATATTTTACACCAAACTGCTCTAGCGTATCTGCGCAGTTTTTCATAACCTCATAATCAGACTTACTACCCATAATTATAGAAACAAAATTCATCACTTATCCTTTATAAAGAAATTTGTGTGATT
>JAGYNS010000151.1 GCA_018399655.1 Campylobacterales bacterium | reverse complement strand
AAAGCTTACTACTGGACTCAAAGAGGTAGCAACAAAACACAACATCCCACTTCAAGTAGATACAAGAGGGAGTATGTTTGGGTTTTTCTTCTGTGAAGATGTCCCTACAAATATGAAAGAGGTAGGAAAATGTGACTTTGAACGATTTGCAAAGTTTCACAATGAGATGTTAAAAAGAGGTTTTTATTTCGCTTGTAGTCAATATGAAGCAGGGTTTATCTGTGATGCTATGAGTGAAAGTGATATTGAAGCTACTATAAAAGCAGCCGATGAAGTGATGGCTGAGCTTTAATCTAAAAAATTCTAATTTCATTTTGTTAAAAGCCTCGCCTTTTTGGTGGGGCTTTTTTTATAGTAAAATGTATAAGAAGACTTTACTTGAGGTGTTTGTCGTTGTTTTGACATACTGTAACCCTCCCAAAAAACTATAGGCTAATAAAATGATTGACTATTGTATCTGATTCATATATAATGGGTTACAAGTGAAAGGAGTTCCAATGAAAATCATAGGTATAGCCTTGGTAGTTTTAGGTATTGGTCTTGCAATATGGGGATATCAATTATCAGGTTCAGTTGGTTCACAAGTAACACAAGCAGTTACAGGTGCAAATACAGATAAAGTGATGACTTATTATATTGGCGGTGCTGTCAGTTTTTTTGTCGGCATGTTTCTGTTTAGAAAAAATTAAAATAGGAGAGATTATGACTATTACTGACTTAATCATATTTATAATAATTGGTGCACTTGCTGGTTGGCTTGCTGGGGTAATTATGAAAGGGCGAGGATTTGGACTTTTTGGCAATATCCTTGTAGGTATAGTAGGTGCTGTATTGGGTAGCTTTTTATTTGGTTTATTGAACATCATAACAGGTGGTTTATTAGGTTCTATACTTATGGCAACTGTGGGTGCTGTTATTTTGTTGGCTGTAATTGGTGTAGTTAAAAAAGCTTAGCTTAAAAGATAAACATAAACTGACTTACTTATTTAAGAAACAATATAGGGTCTTTTGATACAATAATGTAAACTTGCTCGCTAAAACATAGCTATTTTCTTTCTTGAAAGGAGGGTGTGATGCGACTTATTTTTCTTTTTTTCATTTTGCCAATGATACTTTTTGCTTCAAATATTACCCATTTTAAATACGATGGTGCTATAAACCCTGCAAGTGATGCTTTTGTAAAAAAAGCTATCACACAGGCAAAAAAAGACAACTCAAGCCTTATCATTTTTGAGCTAAATACCCCAGGGGGTTTGCTCTCCTCTACAAGAGATATTGTTTCACAAATTTTAAATTCTCCAATACCTGTTGCAGTGTATATCTCCCCAAAAGGGGCAAGGGCTGCTAGTGCGGGCACTTATATTTTATACGCTTCACATATAGCAGCGATGAGTCAAGGGACTCATGTGGGTGCTGCTACCCCTGTTCAAATGGGTATGATGCCAACCAAAAAAGATCAAACATCTGCCATGGAGAAAAAAGTACTCAATGATGCCACTGCGTATATAGAAAGTTTAGCAAAACTGCGTCAAAGAGATATACAGTGGGCAAAAATGAGCGTGAGTCAAGGGGATAGTATAGAAGCGAATAGGGCACTTGAATTGGGTGTTATTGATTTTATTGCCGATGGTAAAGTGGCACTTTTACAAAAGCTTGATGGATTTGAAGTGCAACTTGATGATACAACAATCACTTTGAATACAAAAGATGCAAATATACAAACAGTAGAAGAGGGCTTTAAAATCCAATTGCTCTCCTATCTATCCAATCCAAATATCGCATATATTTTGATGCTTATAGCTATTTATGGAATATTTTTTGAGTTGATGAATCCTGGCTCTATTTTCCCTGGGGTTACGGGGCTTATTAGTGGTGCTTTAGCATTATATGCTTTTAATATTTTGCCATTTGATTATGCTGGGCTATTGTTGATTTTGATTGGTATAGCTTTGATGGTGTCGGAGGTTTTTATAGTTGGTTTTGGAGTGTTGGGATTTGGAGGTATCATCGCTTTTGTGTTTGGCTCTTTGATACTCTTTGATGAAAAAACACTAGGGGTAGATATATCACTTTCACTTATTATCGCTTTTGCACTAGTAAGTGTGGCTATTTTTATCTATTTGCTAAAAATTATAATAAACCAAAGAGACCAAAAGCCACAAACAGGTATAGAGGAGATGATAGGAGCTGTTGCAACTGTTACAAAAAAGGATAAAAATGGTTACAAAGTATCAATCCATTCAGAAATTTGGAACGCTTTAAGTAAAAAAGAAGTTCAAGTAGGTGAAGAGGTTATTGTCGAAGCAATAGATGGATTAACCCTTCAAATCAAACCAAAAAAGGAGTAAGAGATGTTTATGAGTATAGTATATATTGTTTTTATTGTTGTTGCAATCGTTGCAGCATCGATTCGGATTTTAAAAGAGTATGAAAGAGGGGTTGTGTTTACCTTGGGAAGATTTACAGGTATAAAAGGTCCAGGTTTGATCATTATTATCCCTTTTATTCAAAAAATGGACAAAGTTGACTTGCGAACTGTTGTACTTGATGTACCTTCACAAGATGTGATCTCACACGATAATGTTTCAGTCAATGTAAACGCGGTTGTTTATTTTCGTGTGATTGACCCTGAAAAAGCTATTTTACAAGTGGAAAACTTTCATGATGCAACTTCACAGTTAGCTCAAACCACTTTACGATCAGTTTTAGGTGGGCATGAGCTTGATGAGATGTTAGCAGAGCGAGAAAAGTTAAATGAAGATATTCAAGAGATCTTGGACAAACAAACTGATGCATGGGGGATCAAAATTTCTAATGTTGAGATAAAACATATCGATCTAGATGAAAGTATGATTCGAGCTATTGCAAAGCAAGCAGAAGCGGAGCGACAAAGACGGGCAAAAGTGATCAACTCAAAAGGGGAGCTAGAAGCTAGTCAAAACTTACTAGAGGCTGCAAACATCCTAGCACAAAATCCACAAGGGTTACAACTAAGATATTTACAAACGCTGACTGATATCTCTAGTGACAAAACAAATACGATTGTGTTTCCTTTTGGAAGTGAGCTAGGGAAGCTTTTCACTCCAAAAGGTTAAAAATAAAAGAGCTTTTTATAGCTTTATCACACCTATAAGATTAAGAAGAGTAAATATAAGTGCTGGTACTGCTATAAATCGTAGGCTAAAATACCAAATATTAAATACAGTATCACTGATAAAATCACTAAGAGCCGCGTAGACTCTCTCTTTTTGTACAATAAACCCTATAAATATAGCTACTATAAGCCCACCAAACGGTAGTAAAAAGTTTGTTGTAAGTTTATCAAATATATCAAATAAAGGCATTCCAAAAAATGTAAATGTTGCACCAAACTCTGCTGTATAAGATAAAAGAGCAAAAATACCTACTACAAAGAAAATAATCCCTGCAATAAGTGTAGATTTGAATCTGCTCCATTTAAACTTATCCATAGTGTATTGGATAGTTGGTTCTACGATTGAGATAGCTGAAGTCATCCCTGCAAAGGCAAGGGCTAGGAAAAATAATATAGCAAATAGCACCCCAATATTTCCAAAGCCAGAAAATACTACAGGTAAACTCATAAATACTAGACCTGGACCAGCTGCTGGGTCTTGTCCCGCTTCAAATATAAATGAATACATCATAAGACCAGCTATTA